>NZ_JBHWHH010000090.1:0-30013 GCF_042732555.1 Nocardia sp. NPDC059764 | reverse complement strand
CGAACGGCCCGTGGGGTTCCGGAAAAGGAACCCCCACGGGCCGTTTCGTCGATCAGCTGTCGCCAGGGCGGGTCAGCCCAGCCAGGCGCGCTGGGTGGCGGCCGTGCCGCGCACCTCTTCGAGCTGCTTGGCGACCTGGGTTCCGGCGGTGCCGCCGCGCGCGTTGCGGGAGGCGATGGAGCCCTGCACCGTCAGCACCTCACGCACAGCGGGGGTGAGCGCCGGGTCGACGGCCGCGAACTCCGCGTCGGTCAGCTCGTCCAGGCCGACGCCGCGCGCCTCGGCGGCGCGGACGCAGCCGCCCGCGGCCTCGTGCGCGACGCGGAACGGAACGCCCTGGCGGACCAGCCATTCGGCGATGTCGGTGGCGAGGGTGAAGCCCGCCGGGGCCAGCTCGGCCATGCGGTCGGTGTGGAAGGTCAGGGTGGAGACCAGGCCCGCGATGGCGGGCAGCAGCAGCTCCAGCTGGGCGACCGAGTCGAAGACCGGTTCCTTGTCTTCCTGCAGGTCACGGTTGTAGGCCAGCGGCTGCGCCTTCAGCGTGGCCAGCAGACCGGTCAGGTTGCCGATGAGGCGACCGGCCTTGCCGCGGGTCAGCTCCGAGACGTCGGGGTTCTTCTTCTGCGGCATGATCGACGAGCCGGTCGACCAGGCGTCGGCGAGGGTGATGTAGCCGAATTCCGGTGTGCTCCAGATGATCACCTCCTCGGCCATGCGGCTCAGGTCGACGGCGATCATGGACAGCACGAACGCGGCCTCGGCGGCGAAGTCGCGCGAGGAAGTGGCGTCGATGGAGTTCGCGGCCGAGGAGTCGAAGTTCAGTTCAGCGGCGATGGCTTCGGGATCCAGGCCCAGCGAGGAGCCCGCCAGCGCGCCGGAACCGTAGGGCGACACCGCGGCCCGCTTGTCGAAATCGCGGATCCGGTCGATGTCGCGCAGCAGCGGATGGGCGTGCGCGAGCAGATGATGGGCCAGCAGCACCGGCTGGGCGGCCTGCAGGTGGGTCTTGCCGGGCATGACCGCGTCGGGGTGCGCGGCGGCCTGCGCGACGATGGCGTCGACCACGTCCAGCACGCCGGCGGCGATGTGCCGCACCGCGTCCCGCAGCCACATGCGGAACAGCGTGGCCACCTGGTCGTTGCGGGAGCGGCCCGCGCGCAGCCGCCCGCCGAGCTCGGTGCCGACCCGGTCGATCAGGCCGCGTTCGAGCGCGCCGTGCACGTCCTCATCCGATTCCAGCGGCCCGAACGCGCCCGACGCCACATCGGCCGCCAGCTGATCCAGCCCGGCCAGCATGCCCTCCAGATCCGGCGCCGAGAGCAGCCCGGCCTTGTGCAGCACGCGCGCGTGCGCCTTGGAGGCGCGGATGTCGTACGGCGCGAGCGCCCAGTCGAAGTGGGTCGACTTGCTCAGCGCCGCCATCGCCGCGGCGGGCCCGGACGCGAAACGTCCACCCCACAGCGCGCCTTCATTGGTGCTGCCGCCCTGGCTCATAGCGTGTCGTCTCCTCGGGGTCGGAGTGCGGTCATCAGAATGTGGTGGCCCATACCGGCCTTGGCCGTCTCCGGGACGGTACGGCCGCGGTCCTCGAGCAGCGTGACCGGGTCGCCCTCGGTCACCAGCCACTGGTGCATGGCGAACCAGGTGCGGGGGTCCTTGCGGTCCTCCCACGGGTAGAACAGGTTTTCCAGGTCGATCTTCACCCCGGCGTCGGCCATCACCTTGGCGCGGCGTTCCCGGAACTGGTCGGCCATGTCCTTGTCGGTGCCGAGGTTCAACGCCACCCGGCTGCCGGGCGCGCTGAGTTCGGCCACCTGCTCGAGCAGCTTGTCCTGGGCGTGGCCGGGCAGGTATCGCAGCAGCCCCTCCGCCAGCCAGGCGGTCGGCTCGCCGGGTTCGAAACCCTTGTCCAGCAGCGCTTTCGGCCAGTTTTGCCGCAGGTCGATCGCCACTTCACGGCGGTCGGCGGCGGGTTCGTCGTCGGCCAGCGCTCGGGCCTTGAAGGCCAGCACCTTCGGCTGATCCAGTTCGAAGATGCGGGTGCCCTCGGGCCATTCGAGCCGGTAGGCGCGAGCGTCGAGCCCGGCGGCCAGGATCACGATCTGGCGGATCCCGGCGCGCTGGACGGCGGCGAAGTACTCGTCGAAGTAGATCGTGCGGGCGATCAGGACGCTGCCCATCGACCAGTTGCTCAGGTCGGTGTCCTCGCCACCCTGCTCGCGGTCGCCGAGGTCGCGCATCCCGGCCATGAGGTTGTTCCAGCCGTCGGAGCCGACGGCGCTCACCAGTTTCGCGGCGTACGGATCCTGGAACAGCGCGTCCTCGCGCCCACTCTCGTGAGCGCGCAGGGCGGCGACGCCGAGGGCGGTCGCGCCCACGCTCTCCGTGATGTCCCAACTGTCGTCATCGGTTCGCATGGGCGCGTCTCCTTCGGCCGGGTGCGTGCACTGCCCGGATCGACGCTACTACTTGCTGTTGAGGTCCCGTCGGGCCGCGACCTTGGAGGACAGGCCGTGGATCTGGACGAAGCCCTTGGCCAGCGACTGGTCGAAGGTGTCGCCCTCGTCGTAGGTGGCCAGGTTGAAGTCGTAGAGCGACTCGTCGGAGCGACGGCCGTTGACGACCACGCTGCCGCCGTGCAGCACCATGCGGATCTCACCGGAGACGTGCTGCTGGGTGTCCTGCACGAACGCGTCGAGGGCGCGCTTGAGCGGGGAGAACCACAGGCCGTCGTACACCAGCTCGCCCCAGCGCTGCTCGACCTGACGCTTGTAGCGGCCCAGCTCGCGCTCGATGGTGACGGCTTCCATCTCCTGGTGGGCCGCGATCAGCGCGATGGCGCCGGGGGCCTCGTAGATCTCACGGCTCTTGATGCCGACGAGCCGGTCCTCGACCATGTCCAGGCGGCCCACGCCCTGACGGCCGGCGCGCTGGTTCAGCTCGGTGATGGCCTCGAGCATGGTGACCGGGCGGCCGTCGATGGCGACCGGGACACCCTTGTCGAAGGTGATGATGAGCTCGTCGGGCGCCTCGAAGTTGACGGTCGGGTCCACGGTGTAGTCGTAGACGTCCTTGGTCGGGGCGTTCCACAGGTCCTCGAGGAAGCCGGTCTCGACCGCGCGGCCCCACAGGTTCTGGTCGATGGAGAACGGCGACTTCTTGCTCACGTTGATCGGGAGCTTGTTCTCGCCGGCGAACTCGATGGCCTTCTCACGGGTCCAGGCGTAGTCGCGGACCGGGGCGATGACCTTCAGGTCGGGGGCGAGCGCGCCGATGCCGACCTCGAAGCGGACCTGGTCGTTGCCCTTGCCGGTGCAGCCGTGCGAGACGGTGTCGGCGCCGTGGTACTCGGCGGCCTCGACCAGGTGCTTGACGATCAGCGGCCGGGAGATGGCCGAGACCAGCGGGTAGCGGCCCATGTAGAGGGCGTTGGCCTGCACGGTGGGCAGGCAGTACTCGTTGGCGAACTCGTCGCGGGCGTCCACGACGATGGACTCGACCGCGCCGCAGTCCAGCGCGCGCTGGCGCACGTCGTTCATGTCCTCGCCGCCCTGGCCGAGATCGATGGCGACGGCGACGACCTCGGCGCCGGTCTCCTTACCGATCCAGCTGATGGCGACCGATGTGTCCAGTCCGCCGGAGTAGGCGAGTACGACGCGCTTGGTCATAGTCCGTGTGCTCCTCATTAGTCCGTTTAGGCCCTCGACCGGTGCGCTGCCCGCGGTCCCTACCCGGTCCCCTGGTGCGCTCCGTCGTCCTGCAAATGATTATGCATGACGATGCAATCCCATTCATAACCGGGGTCCCCGCCTGCGCCTATCACCGCCGGGAGTCTTGCACCGACCCTCGAACAGGAATACCGTACGTACGTACGGTTTGGTAAATTCGACGATGCGGAGGAACCCATGTGGGACCCGGCCATCTACCTCGCCTTCGACGATCTGCGCGCACGCCCGTTCTTCGATCTGGTCAACCGCGTCCGAGCCGACCGCCCCCGCCGCGTGGCCGACGTGGGCTGCGGCCCCGGCAATCTCACCGCCACCCTCCCCGACCGCTGGCCCGACGCCACCATCGAAGCCTTCGACTCCTCCCCCGACATGGTCGCCGCCGCACGCGAACACGGCATCGACGCCACCGTCGCCGACGTCCGCGACTGGGACCCGGCCCCCGACACCGATGTGGTGGTCACCAACGCCGTCCTGCAATGGGTCCCGGACCACCTTGCCCTGCTGCCGAAATGGATCGACGCGCTCCCCGGCGGCGCGTGGCTGGCCCTCCAGGTGCCCGGAAACTTCGACGCCCCTTCGCATGTCGCGATCCGCGACGTCGCATCGTCACCACGCTGGCGCGAGCGTCTGTCGGCCGCAGGCATTCTCGACCGCCAAGCCGTCCCCGACCCGGACGGATACGCGTCCGTCCTGGCCGCCGCCGGCTGCGCGGTCGACGCCTGGGAAACCACCTACCTCCAGCCCCTGACCGGCGAAGACCCGGTCCTGCACTGGGTTACGGGCACCGCCCTGCGCCCGGTCCGCGACACCCTCGACGACCAGGAGTGGCAGGACTTCCGGGCCGACCTCGCCCCGTTCCTGCGCGACGCCTACCCGCGCAACCCCGACGGCACGACGTGGCTGCCGTTCCGCCGCGTGTTCGCGGTGGCGCACAAGGTCTCCGCGGTCGCGCACGAGGTCTCCGGGGTCGCGCACGAGGCCGAGTGACCGCTCAGGCCAGCTGTTCGATCTTGGCGGCGAGTTCGGCGCCGGTCATGGGTTCGCGGGCGATGACGGCGATGGTGTCGTCGCCGGCGATCGTGCCGACGACCTCCGGGAGAGCGGCCCGATCCAGCGCGCTCGCCAGGAAGTGGGCCGCGCCCGGCGGGGTGCGCAGGACCGCGATATTGCCGCTGGCGTCCGTGGAGACCAGCAGGTCGCCGAGGAGTTTCGAGAGGCGTTCGGTGCCGCCGGTGACACCGCGGACGGGGCTGCCGTCCTCGGGAACCACGTAAACGCCCGCGCCGCCGTCGGCGGCGCGGAGCTTCACCGCGCCCAGTTCGTCGAGGTCGCGGGAGAGGGTGGCCTGGGTGGTGTCGATGCCCTCGCCGGAGAGCAGGGCGGCCAGTTCGGACTGGCTGCGGACCTCGTGCTGGGCCAGGATGGCGACGATGCGGGCCTGCCGGCCCGCGCGCGTGCGTGCGATGGCCGCACCGGATCTACCCGAAGCCGGTGCGGCCGTGCGTCGTTCGCCGCTGCTCACCTGTCGCCTCGCGCGAATCGTTCCAGCAGCCAGACCAGCAGGGCCTTCTGGGCGTGCAGGCGGTTCTCGGCCTCGTCCCAGACCGCGCTGTGCGGGCCGTCGAGGACCTCGTCGGTGATCTCCTCGCCGCGGTGGGCCGGAAGACAGTGCAGCACCGTCACATCCGCGGCCGCGCGGGCCAGCAGCTCGGCGTTGACCTGGAACGGACGGAACGGGGCGACGCGGTCGCGGCCGTCGTTCTCCTGGCCCATGGAGGTCCAGGTGTCGGTGACCAGGGCATCGGCGCCCTCGACGGCGGCGAGTGGGTCGTGGGTGAGGGTGATGGTCGCGCCGGTCTCGGCGGCCCGCTTCTGGGCGGCGTCCAGGATCCAGCCGAAGGGCTCGAAACCCTCGGGGGCGGCGATGGTGACGTTCATGCCCGCGGTGACGCCGCCCAGCATGAGCGAGTGCGCCATATTGTTCGCGCCGTCGCCGAGGAAGGTGAGGTTACGGCCGGTCAGGTCGTCGCCCTTACGCTCGCGCAGGGTCTGCAGGTCGGCCAGCACCTGACACGGGTGGAACTCGTTGGACAGCGCGTTGACGACCGGAACCGTTGCGGCGCCGGCCATCTCGTCCAGACGGGCCTGTTCGAAGGTGCGCCACACGAT
The DNA here is from genome assembly GCF_042732555.1 of Nocardia sp. NPDC059764. Taxonomy (NCBI): domain Bacteria; kingdom Bacillati; phylum Actinomycetota; class Actinomycetes; order Mycobacteriales; family Nocardiaceae; genus Nocardia; species Nocardia sp. NPDC059764. Next base: position 24,116 of record NZ_JBHWHH010000090.1, on the reverse strand, counting down.
GGCGTCGACGTAGCGGGAGAGCACGCGACCGGTGTCGGCGAGGGTCTCCTCGCGGCCCAGCTGGGTGTCGCGGCCGTCCACCACCACGGCGTGGCCGCCGAGCTGGGCGATGCCCATCTCGAAGGAGAAGCGGGTGCGGGTGGAGTTCTTCTCGAACATGACCGCGACGCCGCGCGGGCCTTCCAGGGGCTTGCGGGCCAGCGGCGCGGCCTTCAATTCCGCGGCCAGGGCCAGGATCTCGGCCTGTTCGGCGGGGGTGACGTCGTCGTCGCGCAGGAAATGCCGGATGGTCACTTGGACTCCTTCTGGGCCTGGGCGGCATCGAGGATGCCGGGCAGGTCGGACAGGAAGTTCTCGGCCTGGGTCTCGGTGAGCACCAGGGGCGGAGCGAGCCGGATCACGTTGGGCTTGGCGGGATTCAGCAGATATCCGGCCTCGCGGGCGGCGAGATCGACCTCGGCGGAGACGTCGTCGGTCAGCTGGATGCCGATGAGCAGGCCCGCGCCGCGCACGTGATCCACCAGCGGATGCCCGAGGTGCTCGATGCCGTCGACGAGGATCTTGCCGACCTTCTCCACGTGCGAGAGCAAACCCTCTTCGTCGATGGTCCGCAACACGGCCAGCGCGGCCGCCGCGCACACCGGGTTGCCGCCGAAGGTGGTGCCGTGCATGCCCGGCTGCAGCAGATCCGCGGCCGGGCCCTGGGCCAGCACCGCGCCGATGGGCAGGCCGCCGCCGAGACCCTTGGCCAGGGTGATGACGTCGGGCACGATGCCCGCGGCCTGGTGGGCGTAGAACGCGCCCGTGCGGCCGATGCCGGTCTGCACCTCGTCCAGGATCAGCAGCGCGCCTTGGTCCTTGGTGATGGCGCGGGCCTTGGCCAGGTAGTCGGCCGGGGGCACCACGACGCCGCTCTCGCCCATGATGGGTTCGAGGAACACCGCGGCGGTGTCCTTGTCGACGGCGGCGGCCAGCGCGAGCGCGTCACCGTAGGGCACGTGCACGACGCCGGCGGGCATGGGCTCGAACGGCTCCCGCTTGGACGGCTGGCCGGTGAGCGCGAGCGCGCCCATGGTGCGGCCGTGGAACGCCTCCTCGCAGGCGACGATCTTGGTGCGTCCGGTCAGGCGCGCCATCTTGAACGCGGCCTCGTTGGCCTCGGTGCCGGAGTTGCAGAAGAACGCCTTGCCGTGACCGTCGCCGAAGTGCGCGAGCAGCCGCTCGGCGAGCTCGATGACCGGTTCGGACGCATAGAGATTCGACACGTGGCCGAGGGTGCCCAGCTGCTGGGTGACGGCCGACAGGATGGCCGGGTGCGCGTGGCCGAGGCTGTTGACCGCGATGCCGCCCAGGAAATCGAGGTAGCGCTTGCCGTCGGCGTCGTAGACCACCGCGCCCGCGCCGCGCACCAGCGCGACCTTCGGGGTGCCGTAGTTGTTCATCAGGGCGGTCTGCCACCGCTGCTGAATATCGGCTGTACTCATGCTTCCACCTCGCTAGCGCTCGCCTCCAGCACGAGCACACTCGTAGCTGTGTTCATTTTCCGCTCGCTACGCTCGCTCATGAGATCTCCTGTGCGGGGGTGACCATCGTGCCGATGCCCTCCCCGGTGAACAGTTCCAGCAGGACCGAGTGCGCGACGCGCCCGTCGATCACGTGCGCGGTCGGGACGCCGCCCTCGACGGCGCGCAGGCAGGCTTCCATCTTCGGGACCATGCCCTCGTCCAGCGACGGCAGCAACTTGGCCAGTTCGTCGGTGTCGATGCGGCTGGTCAGCGAGGACCGGTCGGGCCAATTCGTGTACAGGCCCTCGACATCGGTGAGGATGACGAGCTTCTCCGCGCCGATGCCCTCGGCGAGCGCGGCCGCGGCGGTGTCGGCGTTGATGTTGTGCACCACGCCGTCCGCGTCGGGGGCGATGGTGGACACCACCGGAATCCGGCCCGCCGCGATCAGATCCAGCACGGCCGAGGGTTCCACGGAGGTGACGTCGCCGACCAGCCCGATATCGGTGGCCTCGCCGTCGACCTGCACGGTGCGGCGGGTGGCGGTGAACAGGTGCGCGTCCTCACCGGAGATGCCGACCGCGTACGGGCCGTGGGCGTTGATGAGCCCCACCAGTTCCCGGCCCACCTGCCCGAACAGCACCATCCGGACCACGTCCATGACCTCGGGGGTGGTGACCCGGAAGCCGCCGCGGAATTCGCCGGTCATGCCGAGCTTCTTCAGCATGGCGCTGATCTGCGGCCCGCCGCCGTGCACCACCACCGGGTGCACGCCGACCGTGCGCAGGAACGCCATGTCGGCGGCGAAGGCGCGCTTGAGGTCGTCGTCGATCATGGCGTTGCCGCCGTACTTCACGACCACGATCTTGTCGCGGAACTTCTGCAGCCACGGCAGCGCGTCGGCGAGGACGTGCGCCTTGTCGAGGGCCGAAAGCTGTTTCACCACATCGCTCATGAGCTGTAGGCCGAGTTCTCTTCGACGTATCCGTGCGACAGGTCGGTGGTGCGGACGGTGGCCTCGCCGTCGCCGAGGTTCAGTTCCACCAGCACCCGGATGTCGGGGCCGGACAGGTCCACCTCACGCGCGCCGGGCGCGCCCGCGCCGTCGATGCACACCGGGGATCCGTTGAACGACACCGAGACCCGGTTCGGATCCAGTTCGATGGGGGCGATGCCGATCGAGGCCAGCACCCGGCCCCAGTTCGGGTCGGAGCCGAAGAAGGCGGTCTTGACCAGGCTGTCGCGAGCCAGGGCCCGCGCGCCGATCAGCGCCTCGTCCTCGCTGACCGCGCCCTTGACGGTGATGTGCACGCGCTTGGTGACACCCTCCGCGTCGGACATCAGCTGTTCGGCGAGGTCGTCGCAGACCGCGCGCACGGCCGCGTTCAGGTCGGCCTGGCTCGGGGTGACCCCCGACGCGCCGTTGGCCAGCAGCAGCACGGTGTCGTTGGTGGAGCAGGAACCGTCCACGTCGAGGCGGTCGAAGGTGTAGCGGGTGGCGTTGCGCAGCGCCTCGTCCAGCTGGGCCGGAGTGGCGGCGGCGTCGGTGGTGAGCACCACCAGCATGGTGGCCAGTGACGGCGCGAGCATGCCCGCGCCCTTGGCCATACCGCCGACGTTCCACTTGTCCTGGTGGTGGAAGGCGGTCTCCTTCGGCACCGTGTCGGTGGTCATGATGGCGCGCGCGGCCTCGGCGCCCCCGGACAGGCCGCCGCCCATCTCGTGCACGATCTCGGTGACAGCGGGGATCAGCTTGTCCATGGGCAGCCGGTCACCGATCAGACCGGTGGAGCAGACGGCGATCTCGCCGGCGCCGGTCTCGGTTCCCCAGTTGCTCAACGCTTTCGCGAGTTCCTCGGCGGTGGTGTGGGTGTCCTGGAAGCCGCCGGGGCCGGTGCAGGCGTTGGCGCCGCCGGAGTTCAGGATGACGGCGCGCAGATGCCCGCCGGTCAGCACCTGCTGCGACCACAGCACCGGTGCGGCCTTGACCTTGTTGCGGGTGAACACGCCCGCGGCCGCGTAGTCGGGGCCCTCGTTGAACACCAGCGCCAGGTCGGGCTTGCCGCTCTTCTTGATGCCCGCCGTGATACCGGCCGCCCGGAAGCCCAGCGGCGCGGTGACGCCCTGGGACCGCACCAGCTTGCCGTTCCCCACAGCCCCGCTGTCGTTGCTGACGTTGTCGTTGCTCACGGTGCCACTCCTACGGTGGAAAGTCCTGCGGTCTCGTCGATTCCGAGGGCCAGGTTCATCGATTGCACCGCGGCCCCGGCGGTGCCCTTGGTCAGGTTGTCGATCGCGCCGATGACCACCAGCAGTCCGGCGTCGGTGTCCACGGTGACCTGGAGGGTGACGGCGTTGGAACCGAGCACCGAACCGGTCTGCGGGAGCACGCCTTCGGGCAGCAGGTGCACGAAAGGCTCTTCGGCGTACGCCTTCTCGTAGACGGCCCGGGCCTGGGCGGCGTCCACGGTGGTGGGGGCGGTGCAGGTGGCGAGGATGCCGCGCGGCAACGGGGCCAGCACGGGGGTGAACGACACGCTCACGTCGGCATCGGCTGCGCCACCGGACAGCTGGGCGGCCTTCAGGTTCTGCGCGATCTCGGGGGTGTGCCGGTGCGCGCCCGCGATGCTGTAGGCCCGCATCGAGCCCATCACCTCGGAGCCGAGCAGGCCCACGTCGAGTTTGCGGCCCGCGCCCGAAGTGCCGCTCACCGCAACCACATTCACCCGCGGTTCGATGATGCCCGCCGCGACGGCCGGGGCCAGCGCGAGACTCGAGACCGTGGGGTAGCAGCCGGGGACGGCGATCCGGGTCGCGCCGCGCAGCTTGTCGCGGCCGCCCGGCAGTTCGGGCAGCCCGTAGGGCCAGTGGCCGGCGTGCGGGGTGCCGTAGTACTTCTCCCAGGCCGCGCCGTCGGTGAGCCGGAAGTCGGCGCCGCAGTCGATGATGATCGTGGAGTCCGGCAAGGCCGTGGCGATCGCCGCGGACTGGCCGTGCGGCAGACCGAGGAAGACCACGTCGTGGCCGGAGAGTTCCTCGACGGTGGTGGGCGCGAGGACCCGGTCGGCGAGCGGCAGCAGGTGAGGCTGCAGCTCACCGAGGGTGGTGCCGGCGTTGGAGCCCGCGGTCAGCGCCCCGATCTCGAGGCGCCCGCTTCGGTAGGCGGGGTGTCCGAGGAGCAGGCGCAACACTTCACCGCCCGCGTAGCCGCTCGCACCAGCTACCGCGACCCGTAGGGGCCCGTTCGAGGTATCCACCATGTGATGATTATGCACGACTGTGCAAGCTCATTCACAACCGGGCGGAAATCTGACAGGACGCGCCGCTTACGGCACACTCGACAGCGCCATGTACGACGACGCCACCCAGCCGCTGCCGGTTGTCGGCCCCCAGTCGGGCCGCTCTCACCGGGCACCGGAGACGCCGAATCCCGCCCCCCGCCGCTCGCGGCGCGCCCAGGGCGACTCGAAGCCCCCGCGCGCGGGCCGCCGTCGTACCGAGGATCGAAGCGGCGGCGAGAAGCCGGGCAGCGGCGGCGACCGCCGCGAGCGCACCCCCGCCGAGCGCGAGCGCGACAAGAAGCTGCGCCTGGCCGGACGCGGTGTCATGGCCATGGTCGCGGCGGGCGTGATGGGCATCACCGGTGTCGTCTGGTACGGCGAGACCACCCTGGACCAGGGCTTCACCCGCTCCGGCGCGATCTCGCCCGAGGATGTGAACCTCGACGGCGACATCAACATGCTGCTGATCGGTCTGGACACCCGAAAAGACCTGAACGGCAACGATCTCCCCAAGGACATCCTCGACCAGCTGCACGCCGGCGACGGCACCGAGGGCGGCTACAACGCCAATTCGCTGATCCTGGTGCACATTCCGAAGGACCTCAAGCACATCGTCGCGTTCTCCATCCCGCGCGACGACTATGTGCCGGTGCAGGGCATTCCGGGCTACGACCACGCCAAGATCAAGGAGTCGTACGGCCTCAAGAAGTACATGGTCGAGGAGAAACTCAAGGCCAAGGGCATGGCCGAGGGTCCCGAACTGGAGCGGCAGGGCCGGGAAGCCGGGCGCGCCAGCATCGTTCAGACCGTGAAGGCGCTGACCGGCGTCCCGATCAACCGGTTCGCGGAGATCTCGCTGGCGGGGTTCTACGATCTGGCGACCGCGCTGGGCGGCGTCGACGTGTGCCTCAACCACGCCGTGGACGACAGCTACTACTCGGGCGCGCAGTTCCCGGCGGGACCGCAGCACCTGGACGGTTCGGACGCGCTGGCGTTCGTGCGGCAGCGGCACGGCCTGGAGAACGGCGACCTGGACCGCACCCACCGGCAGCAGGCGTTCCTGACCTCGGTCGCGAACTCCATGAAAAGCTCTGGCACGCTGACCAATCCGGGTCGGCTCAAGGCGCTGATCGATGTGGCGCACAAGGACGTGGTGCTCTCCGACGGCTGGAGCCTCACCGACTTCGCCACCACCCTGGGCCGCGCGGACTCGCCGTCGGTGGAGTTCCGCACGCTGCCGGTGCTGCGCTACGACAATGTCGACGGCCAGGACGTGAACGTCATCGATCCGGTGGCGATCAAGAAGACGGTGCGCGAGGCGTTCGGCGTCTCGACTCCGGCCGCACCCAGCGCCCCGCTCGTCACCCCCACCTCGACGCTGGACGTGGTCAACGCCAGCGGCACCCCCGGCCAGGCGGCCAAGGTGTCGAAGCTGCTGACCGCCAAGGGATTCCCAGCCGGTGAGGTCGCCAACGCCTCCTACGCCGACGGCACCAGCTCGACCGTCTACTACGGCACCGGCGCCGACACCGACGCCAAGCAGGTGTCGGAGATGTTCGGCGGCCTGCCGGTCAGCCCGTCGACCTCGGTGTCGGCCGGGCACGTGAAGCTGGTCGTCGGCAGCGACCTCGAGATCCCGACGTCCCTGGACCCGACGGCGACCGCCACCACCCCGACCACCACCGCCAACGGCTCCAGCACCAGCCTGGCCGCGACCTCGGACACGACCACCTCGGACGCGCCCGACTCCGGCAAGCCGGTGACCACCACCATCGGCTCGAAGATCCCCTGCGTGAACTGATCCCACCCGCGTGACCTGATATCGCCGCGACCCGCGTGACCCACCGTCGACGAACGGAGTGCCGCCATGACGAAGACCGAGCTCTTCCGCAGTCTGCACCACGGTGACCGTCCGCTGGTCCTGCCCAACGCGTGGGACTACGGGTCGGCGGCCATGCTCGCCGAGGCGGGGTTCCCGGCGCTGGGCACCACCAGCCTGGGCGTCGCCGCCGCGGCCGGACTGCCCGACGGCACCGCCGCCACGCGTGCCGAAACGCTCGCGCTGGCGCAGCGGCTCGGACGGCTGACCATCCCGGTCACCGTGGACATCGAGGGCGGGTTCAGCACCGATCCGCGTGAGGTGGCGGAGTTCTGCGCGGAACTCACGCACGCGGGGATCTCGGGAATCAATCTGGAGGACAGCCGATCCAACACGGCGTTGGCGGATCCTCGCGAGCAGGGCGAGCTGATCGCGGCGGTGAAGGCTCGCGTGCCCGAGTTGTTCGTCAACGCGCGCACCGACACCTACTGGCTCGGCATCGACGCGGACTCCACCCTGCAGCGGGTCCAGCATTACGAGAAGTGCGGTGCGGACGGCATTTTCGTGCCGGGGATCACCGACGCCGACGAGATTCGGGCCCTCGCGGCGGCGTTGAGCGCGCCGTTGAACATCCTGTTCTCCCCTACCGGGCTGACGGTGGCCGAGCTGGGCGGCTTGGGTGTCCGGCGCATCAGCACCGGGTCGCTGCTGTACCGCGCGGCGCTGGCGGCTGCGGTGCATACGGCGGAATCCGTGGCCCACGGTCATCCACTGGTCGGCGAAATCCCCAGTTACGCAATGATTCAGCGCGTCCTGGAGCCTTAGGCTCCGCAGCGAGCGGTCACCGAGCGAGCATGCGCGTCCGTTCAGCGGTCCGCAGCTTGTCCGGATTACGGACCGCATACAGCCCGGCGATGCGGTCGCCGCTCGTTTCGATCAGTTGCACCGTGTCGAGCTGTCCATCCGCGGTGCGCAGCAGGACGGCGGGCAGTGCGTTGTACGTGCCGAACTCGACGGTCATGTCCGCGATGCCGTTCCGTGCCAGCCGCACCAGGTAGATGGCGACCCGGTCCGCGCCCACGACGGGTTTCCGGGCCGCGGTGACCTTGCCGCCGCCGTCGGAGATCTGCACAACGTCCGGCGCGAGGACATCCATCAGCGTCTGCGTATCACCGGTCTGCGTGGCCAGCAGGAACCGTTCGATCACCGCCCGGCTCGTCTCGGTATCGGGTTCGAACCGCTTGCGGCGTTCCCGTACGTGCGCGCGGGCCCGATGCGCGATCTGCCGGACCGTGGCATCGGATTTGCCCACCATTCCGGCGATTTCGACGAAACTGTGCCCGAATACCTCCGAGAGCACGAACACCGCCCGCTCGGTCGGCCCGAGGGTTTCGAGCACCAGCAACATGGCCATCGACACCGATTCCGCCAGCAGCACATCGTGTTCGGTGTCGGCGTCGGTGCGGATGGGTTCGGGCAGCCAGCTGCCCACGTATTCCTCACGTCGCCGGCACACCGTCCGCAGATGGTTCAGCGCCTGCCGGGTCACGACCATGGTCAGATACGCGCGCGGGTTCTCGACTCGCGCCCGGTCCGTCTCCCGCCACCGGAGGTAGCTGTCCTGCACCACGTCCTCGGCGTCGGCGGCGCTCCCGAGCAGCTGGTAGGCGACCGTGAACAGTAACGGTCGCAGCCCATCGAACTCGTCCACCCCGGCCGCCCGATCCGAGTCCGTCCCCATCCCCGAAGCCTAGCCAGTGGCCTCGCGTCAACTCGCTGGACACCATGTACAGTCAGTTTCGAACGCCCACCGTCCCGAGGGGAATCCAATGACCGGCGCCGATCCCGGCAAGCTGACCCTGATGGGCCGCTTCAACTTCTACTCCAGCACCTATCTGGGCGGTGTGGCCCGCTTCTACGCTCGCGTGCACCGTCGTCTCTACACGCGTTTCGGCGGCACCCGGTTCGCCACTCTCTTCGGCGACCCCGTCTTCGAGCTGACCGTTCCCGGCCGCAAGTCCGGCGAGCCCCGGCCGGTCATGCTGATGCTCGTCCGGTCCGGCGACGATCTGCTGGTGTGCGGTTCCAATGGCGGCAACCCCGGTGTGCCCAACTGGTGGAAGAACCTTCTGGCCACCGACAAGGCCTGGGTTCGGATCGGGCGCGAGAGCTTTCCCGTCACGTATCGGGTGGTCACCGATTCCGCCGAATACGACGCGCACTGGCGCACTCTCGCCGCCACCTACCCCCACTTCGACACCTACCGGGCGTTGAGCCCGCGGCAGTTCCCGATCGCCGTCCTCAGCCGTGCGTAGTCATCTTGCGATGCAACGCTTTTCAGATGCGAGGGAGCCAATGACGGGCGGGCCGAGTGGGGAGACGGGTCCAACCACCACTTCCCTGCGGGACGCGCTCACCACCTGGTTCGGAGCCTCCGAAACGGCGACGGCCGAGGTGCGGGTCGGGGCGGTCAGCGACTGACCGGATCGGCCACACCACTGATCCGCCCCGCCCGAGCCCTCGGCCGAACCCCGGTTCCGGCGTTTCAATTCGTGCATGCCGCCCACCGCGGCAGCGGAGCGAAATCGCTTGGAAGGAACGGGAAATGACCGAGTATGTAGACTTCGAGCACGGGCGGATCGCGTGTGACGTGACCGGTGACGGGCCCTTGGTGGTGCTGTCGCACGGGATGGGGACCTGGCGGCGGGACTTCCGTCATCTGGTCGCCCCGCTGGCCGCCGCCGGGTACCGCGTGGTGAATGTCGATATGCGCGGGCACGGCGAGTCCAGCGTGGACTGGCCGTCGGTGACCGGGAAGGCCGCCATCAGCCGCACCGACGTGGCCCTCGACTTGCTCGGAGTCATCCGGCATTTCGGGGGTCCGGCGGTGATCGTCGGGCACTCGCTGTCGGGCGGTTCGGCGACCATCGCGGCGGCCGAGGCGCCGGAGCTGGTGTCGGCGATCGTCGAGATCGACCCCTTCACGCTCACCCAGGGTGTGGATCTCGGGGCGCTGTGGGCGGATCGCCGTCACCGGCGCGGCATGCTGGAACTGATCGGCACCCAGCTGTTGAAGTCGCCGCGCCTGTGGTTCGGGTACCTCGACGGCGTGGCCTACCCGACCACGCCCGCCGATCACGACGGCTACCTCGCCGAGCTGCGGACCCAATGGGAGCGCCCCGGCCGCTGGGCGGAATTCATGAAGACCGGCAGAACCACCCCGGCCGACGCCGCGGCCCGGCTACCCGAGGTCCGCTGTCCCGCACTGGTGATCATGGGCGCGGACGATCCGGACTTCCCGCACCCGGAGGACGAGGCTCGGGCGATCGTGGCCGGCCTGCCGACCGGGCTCGGCCAGTATGTGCTGGTCGAGCACGGCGGGCACTATCCGCACGCCCAGTTCCCCGAGCGGGTGGCCGCGCTGATGATCCCGTTCCTGGACCGCCACGCCACCCGCGATCCGGCCGGATCGATCAGCAACTGACCGTGACAGCCGCCTGCGCCGACTGCGATGATCGGGAGGTGCCCGCGCCTCGCACCATCGTCTTCGTCGTCTTCCAAGGCATGCAGATCTCCGAACTGGCGGGACCGCTCGACGTGTTCGCACTCCTCAACACCATCGTCGAGACGCCGCCGGATCGGCTGCCACCGGAATTGCGTGGTCCCGCCGGCGCCCTCGGCGAGACCGCTGACGCCTCGGACGGCGACTCCCCGAAGCTGCCGTACCGGCTGCTGACGGCGTCGCCGGGCGGGCTGCCCATCCAGGCCGATGGCGGACTGACCCTCTCGGTCGCGCATTCGCTCGAGGACATCACCGCCGGAGACGACTTCGACACCCTCATCGTGGTGGGCGGCGATGTCCACGGTCCCGGGGCGGCGACGGTGGTCCCCGCTCTCCCCGCCCTGGCCCGCAAGGCCCGTCGGGTGACATCGGTGTGCGCGGGCGCGCTGCTGCTGGCCGCCGCGGGCCTGCTCGACGGCTACCGCGCCACCACCCACTGGGGTTCGACCGCCCTGCTCGCCCAACGCTATCCGCGGGTCACGGTCGAACCGGATCGCATCTACGTCCGCGACCGCAATCGCTGGACTTCGGCGGGCATGTCCGCGGGTGTCGATCTGGCGCTGGCTCTGGTGGAGGACGACCACGGTCGCGAAACGGCCGCCATGATCGCGCGGGTGTACGTGGTGTTCACCCGTCGTCCGGGCGGTCAAGCCCAGTTCAGCGCCCAGTTGCGCAGTCAGCCCGCCCGCACGCCCGCCATCCGGGCCGTGCAGCAATGGCTGCCCGATCACCTCGGCGACGAGCTCACCGTGAGTGGGCTGGCCGACCGCGCGGGCATGAGCGAGCGTCATTTCGCCCGCGCCTTCCGCACCGAAACCGGCTGCACGCCCGCGGCATTCGTGGAGGATCTACGGGTCGAGGCGGCCCGCCGACTCCTGGAGTCCACCGAGCTGACCATCGGCGCGATCGCCCGGCAGGTCGGCTACCGCCACGGGGAGACCCTGCACCGGGTGTTCACCCGCCGCCTGGCCACCACGCCCGAACGCTACCGCCAGCATTTCGCCCTGGACCCGGCTCGGTCGACCGGCACCGGCGAGTAGATCCACCACGGCCGCTGCGGCAGCTCGAATGTGAAGAGCTGTACGCGCGTGCTCACCCATTCGCCGGTCTCGGGTGAGCGCACCCGGATGGGTCGGCGCTCGATATCGGCGGGCGACACCTCGGTCGACCAGAGCCGATCCCAGTCCGGTGCGGCACCGCGGCGGCGCGGGCATCGCCGGTCGCACAACGGTTTTCACCCACGCCGTCAGGCGATGGCGATGTGCTGATGGTCGGTGCGGATGCGGCCGTCCTCGTCGAGCGCCAGCACGTCCAGGCCGCCACCGACCACGGTGCCGTCCTCGGTCACCATGGACCAGGTGAAGGCGACGACATGGTTCAGCAGCGCCGTCGCCTCCCCGCGCTGCACGAAGCGGTGCCCGGTGCCGATGAACATGTCGTAGGCGCGTTCCACGCGACGTTCCAGCGCGTGGTGGCCGCGGACCTCGAGGGCCGGGATCGGGAAGTTCAGCTCGGCGGCCGCGGTGCGCATGGCCTCGGGCGGATCGACGAGGATCTGCGCGCCGTCCTCGGCCCACAGGTCGCGGATGAGCTTGCGGCGCGCCTCCGGATCGGATTCGTTCCACTGGGCCAGGTAGCGGGCGGCGATGTCGTTCAGGCCGATGTCGTTGTTCGTCATGACCATGAGTCTGCGAGGAATCGATACGCTGCGCGATTCCCTCCAGGGAATGACGCGGGGCCGCACGCGATCACCGCGTACGGCCCCGGATCGAGACTCGGGCGTCAGCTCCCGGCGAGCACCGCCAGCACCGGCTCGGACAGGAAGAACGGCTCCAGCCGCTCGCGGATCAGCTTGGCCAGGACGCCGTTCCGCTTGGCGGCCTCCACCACGGCGGGGCCGTAGCGCAGGATCTCCTCGGCGATGACCGCTTCCGACAGGCCCAGCTCGGGCAGCATGGCGGCCAGGGTGTGGTCGCCGTACTTCTCGAAGAACACCTCGACGCCCCGGTCCACCAGCACGCCGACGTATTCCTTGTTGCGGGTGGTCACGCCGATCCGGTGGATGATCAGCGCCAGCTCCTTCAGGTCCTGCTGCGACAGGTACTCGCGCAGGCCGCTGACCGGTTCCCCGGCGTGCAGGTCCCAGAACTCCATGGCCGCGTCGTGCACGGGCGCGTCGCGCAGCATCTCGCGGATGGCGTTGTTGGTCCGCTTCAGCGCGAATTGCGCTCCCTTCCCGGCCATTTCGCCGATGAAGGTGCCGCCGGCCTTCTCCGCCGCCTTGCGCGCGGTCTTGGCGGCATTGGTGCCCATCGACACCAGCGAACCGACCCCGGGAATCTTCGAGGCCATCTGCTTGTTGGCCTCCATCAGATCGTCGACCAGCTTGTCCACGAACTTGGCGGCCACGGTCGCGATCAGGGGGCTCTCGGTGAGGCGTTCCAGGATCCGTTCCTGCGCCTGGTGCATGCCGAAGAGCTTCTCCAGCAGCTGTTCGACCGGTTCGCGGTCGACCACGTCCCCGAGGGTGTACTCGGTGTTCCCGGCGATGTCCTCGTAGAGCGTGTCGGCCAGCGTGCCGACCATCTCGCCCAGCACCGGGCTGCCGCCGATGAGGTCGATGACAGTGGCGACGGTCTGCTTGGCCTGATCGATCTCGACCACGTCGCGGAAGATGATGGTGTCGGCGACGCCGATCACCGCTTCCACATCGCGGGCGATCACTTCGGCAAAGCGGTCGCCGGAGACCTCGGCGACAATGAAGTCGACCTGGAGATCCAGCAGTTTCTCGGCAATTTCGCGCGGCTCGGTCAAAGGTTCCACCCATTCTCGGACGGAACGCCGGACCTACTCGGAATCGTTGCCCTGCATCGATTTTCGAATGCGATCCAGTCGTTCCCGCGCGGCCTCGGCTCGCGCATCCCACTGTTCCTCTACGCTACGGCCCACTGGTGTCTGCCGATCGAGCTCGCCCATCCCCTGCGAGGTCCCGTAGCGCTGCTCGACCTTATCGCGAACTGACTCGAAAGTAGGGATGCCCGCGGAGGTATAGCCGCCGACCGCGGGCGCGGTGGGGATACCCGCAGGCGGTACCGGTATCCCGGCGGCCACCGGACCCACTCCGACCTGCCCGGATCCCCCGACCGTCTCAGACTGTGAATAGCCTTCCACTGGCAGGGTGTCAGGAGTCACATCGATGACGTCCGGGGCATGACCGAGAGTATCGGTCAGGGACCGGGCCACCGCGTGCAGGGCGGCCAGACCGGCCCGACCCTCGGTGGCGGCGGCGACCACGGCCGCGAGTTCGGCATCCGGCAGCTGCGCCAACAACGCCGCGAGTTCCCTGGCATCGCTCATGGGTTCCAGGCTACGCATTGACCGCGCCCCGCGGGGTGACGTACCGTGGTGACGTCGCGATCCCGTGGACGCAGGTAGACGCAGAGTCCCTCCCACCGCGATTTCCTTCCTCACCGAGCAGATCCCGCCCCCGCGGCGATCCCTCGACATTCATCCGCGGTCATCCACCGCCCTCGGCCGCATCCGGCCACACCAAGGAGAACACCATGACAACCACCGAAATCCGGCCCCCGGTCGTATCCACCGATCCGGCCCCGGCCCTCGATCACATCGAAACACTCACTCCCGCAACGGGAATCCTGGACCTGCACGGCCAGACCGGCGTACTGCGGCGCGACGGCTACCTACCCGGCCCGCACGACGTCCACGTCCCGGCCCGCCTGATCCGCACGCACGGACTGCGCCGCGGCGACCTGGTCACCGGACTCGCGCAGCCGAATCCCAAGGGCGGCAAGCAAGCTCCCCTCGTGCGCGTCGACACCGTCAACGGCCGATCGGCCGCCGAGCCGGGCGCGCGACCGCACTTCCGGGACCTGACCCCCATCCACCCGAACGAGCGGCTGCGGCTGGAAACCCAGCCGAACAAGCTCACCACCCGCGTCACCGACCTGATCATGCCGATCGGCAAGGGCCAGCGCGCGCTGATCGTCGCACCGCCGAAGGCGGGCAAAACCTCTGTGCTGCAGTCGATCGCGCACGGCATCGCCGTCAACCACCCGGAGGCGCACCTCATGCTGGTGCTGGTCGGCGAACGCCCCGAGGAGGTCACCGACCTGTCGCGCGGCGTCCCCGCCGAGGTGGTCGCCGCCACCTTCGACCACTCCCCCGCCGAGCAGACCGCCCTGGCCGAGCTGGCCATCGAACGGGCGCAGCGCCTGGTCGAGGAGGGCCGCGACGTCGTCGTCCTGCTCGACTCGCTCACCCGGCTGGCCCGCGCCTACAACACTTCCGGACCGGCCTCGGGCCGAATCCTCTCCGGCGGTGTGGATTCCACCGCGCTGCTGCCGCCCAAGCGGTTCCTGGGCGCGGCCCGCAATATCGAGAACGGCGGCTCGCTGACCATCGTGGCCAGCGCGCTCGTCGAAACCGGTTCGCTCGCCGACACCGTCATCTTCGAGGAGTACAAGGGCACCGGCAATGCCGAACTCAAGCTCGACCGCGCCCTGGCCGGCCGCCATGTCTTCCCGGCGGTGGACATCGCCAAGTCCAGCACCCGCCGCGACGATCTGCTGCTCGATCCGGCCGAACGTCAGGCCGTCGCCACCCTGCGCCGCACGCTCGCCGATCTGGACGATCAGCGCGCCCTCGACCTGCTCCTCGACGGCCTGCGCAAGACCGGCGGCAATGCCGAGTTCCTCGCCAATATCATCCGGAAATGAGCCGCCTGGGCGGTAGTACGCCCGCCGCCCAGGACGCGACCCGCTCGGCCCAGCCGGGGTATCCGATCAGATTGTTGTGCAGCCCGCCCGGATAGATCACCAGCTCCTTGGGCTCCGGCGCCGCCGCGAACAACTCCCGACCCATCCGCACGGGCAACAGCTCGTCCGCGTCGCCGTGCATGATCAGGACCGGGCAACGCAACCGCCGAATCCGCTTCAGACTCGGATAGGCGTTGGGCACGAACATCTTCGGCAGGAACGGATACACCGCCGTCGCCGCGTCCCGCATGCTCGTGAACGTCGACATGAGCAGCAATGCCGCGGGCGGCGCCGCGTTCGCCAACTCCAGCATCACTCCCCCGCCGAGCGACTTGCCGAGGTACACCACCCGCTCGGCATCCACCCCGGGCTGCGCCAGCAACGCCTCCCGCGCGGCCCGCACATCCCGATAGGTCCCGCTCTCACCCGGCCGCCCGGTACTGCGCCCGTACCCCCGATAGTCGAAGACCATCACATCGAATCCGGCCGCCGCCAGCATGGCCAGCATCGGCGACCGATCCCCGAGGTTCCCGCCGTTCCCGTGCGCGAACAGGATGTGCCCCACCGGTTCCCCCACCGCCCGCACGAACCACGCGTTGACGGTCTCCCCGTCGGAGGTCCGCAAGTACATGTCGTCGTAGGCGAACCCGTACATGTCAGGAGTCATCGCGATGCCCCGCTCGCCCGGTTGGTAGCTGAGCGCGTTGAGGACGGCCGTCGCCGGATGCCACATGGTTCATTCATACCGAAAGGGCCCTGATCCACCAGGATCGGGGCCCTTTCGGTGATGGCCTGGATCAGCCGCGCAGCACCGCGCCCACCGCGTCCGCGGCGCGGGCGACCGCCGCGTCACGAGCGGCGCTGGCCTCGTCCTCGGTGAGGGTGCGGTCGGTGGCCCGGAAGCGCAGGGCGTAGGTCAGGGACTTGCGGCCCTCACCCGCCTGCGCGCCCTCGTACACGTCGAACAGGGAGATGTCCTCGAGCAGCTCGCCCGCGCCGGTCCGCAGCGCGTTCTCCACCGTCACGGCGGGAACGGCCTTGTCGACGCTGACCGAGACGTCCTGCAGCACCGCGGGGAACGCGGAAACCACCGGGGCGGGCCGGATCTCACGCAGCGGCAGGGCGTCGAGGTCGAGCTGGAAGGCGCAGGTGCGCGGCGGCAGGCCGGAACGCTCCAGCACGGCCGGGTGCAGTTCGCCCGCGTGGCCGACGACGACGCCGTCCACCAGCAGCTCGGCGCACCGGCCCGGATGCCACGGGAGGAACTGCGCCGCACGGCGTTCGATGGTCAGACCGGCGGCCTGGGCGATCGCGTCGACCAGGGCGAAGGCGTCCGACGCCTCGACCGGGCGGCCGGGGCCCCACGGTCCGCGCGGCTCACGACGGCCGGTGAGGACCGCGCCGACCCGGGTCGGCTGCTCGGGCAGCGAGTCCAGCAGGACCTGGATCTCGTCATCGGTCGGGCGGCGGTCCACGGGCAGCAGCCCGACGGGCGCGGTCTGCTCGGTCGGCAGGGTGACCTGGCCGATCGCGTAGATGGCGAGATCGCGCTGGCCGCGAGAGATATTGCGGGCCGCGATCTCCAACAGGCCGGGCAGCAGGGTGGTCGACAGCTCCGCGCGCTCGACGTCGAGCGGGTTCAGCACCCGCAGCGTGTTGCGGCGCGGGTCGTCGGCGTCCAGACCCCAGGTGTCGAAGACACCGGCCTGCATGAAGACCGGGGCGGGCACCTCGACGCAGCCCTCGAACGCCAGCGCCTTGCTCACCGCGCGGCGACGCAGCTGGGCGGCGGTGAGGCCGCGGCCGGCAGGAGCGGTGGGCAGCACCGACGGGATCTGGTCCAGACCCTCCAGTCGCAGCACCTCCTCCACCAGGTCGGCGGGCTGGGTGAGGTCGGGACGCCAGGACGGCGGGGTCACGATCAGCTGCGGGTGACCCGCCTCGCTGACGCCGACCTCGATGGCGCAGCCGACCTGCTGCAGGCGGCGGGTGGCCGCGCCGGGCGCGTAGTGCACGCCCGCGGTGCGGTCAGCCAGATCGATGTCCATGGTGATCGGCGCCGCGGCCGGGGTGGGCACGCGCACGTCGGTCAGCACGGATTCGACGGTGCCACCGGCGATCTCGGCCAGCAGGGTGGCGGCGCGATCGAGGGCGGCGATATTGACCTCGGGGTCCACGATCCGCTCGAAGCGGCGGCTGGCCTCGGAGCCCAGCTTGTGGCGACGCGCGGTGCGGGCCACGGCCACCGGGTTCCAGGTGGCGGCCTCGAGCAGGATGTCGGTCGAGGTGTCCGACACCTCGGTGCTCGCGCCGCCCATGATGCCGGCCAGCGAGATGACGCCGGACTCGTCGGCGATGACCACGTCCTCGGCATCGAGGGTGCGCTCGGCCTCGTCCAGGGTGCGCAGGGTCTCGCCGGTGTTGGCGCGGCGCACCACGAATCCGCCGCGCACCTTGGCGGCGTCGAAGGCGTGCAGCGGCTGACCGAGTTCGAGCATCACGTAGTTGGTGACGTCCACGGCCGGGGAGATCGGGCGCACGCCCGACAGCAGCAGACGGCGCTGCAGCCACCACGGGCTCACGGCCTTCGGGTCGATGCCGGTGACGCGGCGCACCGCGAAACGCGTGCAGCCCGACTCGGGGTCGATCTTCACCGGCCACGCCTCGACCTCGGAGTCCGGCAGCAGCCGCACGGCCGGATCGCCGTACTCCAGGTCGAAACCGCAGGCCAGCTCACGCGCCAGGCCGCGCGCGGAGAACGCGTAGCCGCGGTCGGGGGTGATGGCCAGCTCGATGATGGTGTCGCCCAGGCCCAGCAGCTCGTTGGCGTCCGCGCCGGGCTCGGCGGTGCCGGGCTCGAGCACCAGGATGCCGCTGTGGTCCTTGCCGATGCCGAGTTCGGCGACCGAGCAGATCATGCCGTTGCTGGTGTGGCCGTAGGTCTTCCGCGACGAGATCTTGAATCCGCCGGGCAGCTCGCCGCCGGGCAGCACCACCACGACCAGGTCGCCGACGGCGAAGTTCCGTGCGCCGCAGACGATCTCCTGCAGGTCGGGGTTGCCGACGTCGACCTTGCAGAAGCGGATCGGCTTCTTGAACTCGGTCAGCTCGGTGATCTCGGCGACCCGGCCGACCACCAGCGGCTTGTCGATGTCACCGCCGATGGGCGCCAGCTGGTCGACCTCTTCGACCTCGAGACCGACCCGGACGAACCCCGCGTCGAGCTCCTCGGCCGTCACCGACCACCCGGGGGTGGTCCGCTGCAGGATGTCCGTCAGCCAGGACTGAGCTACTCGCACTTGACGTTTCGCTTCCTCGTATCGGGGTCAGGTCAGGACTGGATGCCGAACGGCAGCGTGAACCGCACATCGCCCTCGACGATGTCGCGCATGTCCGGCAGGCCGTTGCGGAACTGCAGGGTCCGCTCCAGGCCCATGCCGAACGCGAAGCCGCTGTACACCTCGGGGTCGATGCCGCTGGCGATGAGCACCTTCGGGTTCACCATGCCGCAGCCGCCCCACTCGACCCAGCCGGGGCCGCCCTTCTTGTCCTCGAACCACACGTCCACCTCGGCGGACGGCTCGGTGAAGGGGAAGAAGCTGGGCCGCATGCGGGTGGTGGTGTTCGGGCCGAACAGCGCCCGCGCGAAACCGTCCAGGGTGCCCTTGAGGTGGGCCATGGTCAGGCCCTTGTCGATGGCCAGGCCCTCGATCTGCGAGAACACCGGGGTGTGGGTGGCGTCCAGCTCGTCGGTGCGGAACGTGCGGCCCGGGCACACCACGTAGATCGGCAGCTCGCGAGACAGCATGGTGCGCACCTGGACCGGCGAGGTGTGGGTGCGCAGCACCTGCCGCGAACCCTCCGGCGCGATGTGGAAGGTGTCCTGCATGGTGCGGGCCGGGTGGTCGGGCAGGAAGTTCAGGGCGTCGAAGTTGAAGTGCTCGGTCTCGACCTCGGGGCCTTCGGCGACCTCCCAGCCCATGGCCACGAACACGTCCGCGACCCGCTCGGACAGCACCGAGATGGGGTGCCGCGCGCCGGCGGCGCGCCGGTCGGCGGGCAGGGTCACGTCGATGGTCTCCGCCACCAGGACCGCCGCGTCGCGCTCGGCGAGCAGCTCGGCCTGGCGGGTCTCGTAGGCCTGCGACACCCGGCCGCGCGCCACGTTCACCCGCTTGCCCGCGTCGGCCTTCTCCTCCTTGGGCAGCGTGCCCAGGGAGCGCTGCGCCAGCGAGATCGGCGACTTGCCACCCATGTACTCGGTCTTGGCCGTGGCCAGCTCGTCCAGGGTCGAGGCCGAGGCGAACGCCTTCTCCGCGGCTTCCGCGGCGGCGGAGAGCGACTCCTCGCTCAACGCGGCGGTCTGCTCTGCACTGTTGTCATCGGCCACGATGGTTCGTCACTCCCCAGGCTGGTTACGGGTCGGGCGGAAAGTCTTATCGGTAATGGTTACTGCCCACCCATTCTTGCTGGTCGCATCGTAAACCTTGTAATCAGCCCACCTCACCTGGATTTTCCCAGCTCGCGGCACCGAAGCGACGTGGTTCAGCGACCACAACCGCCCGGGTGCCACATATGACACAATACTCATATGACCCTCAAGCGCACGATGGTTTACGCCGACGCCGACGATCTAGCCGTGATCAAGGACGCAGCGGCGCGCAGCAGCGTCAGCGAGGCCGAAATCATCCGCAACGCAATACATCTGGCAGCCAATCGGGTGCGGAGGCGATCGGAGCCCTTGCGTCTGCGCCGATTCGCGAGCGGCGATCCGACGCTCGCGGAGCGCGTCGACGAATACCTGGCCGATGACTTCGGCAGTCCGGACCGACCATGAACCCCGCCACCGAAGGCCCCGGCATCGTCATCGGCGATACCTCCGGCCTGATCGCCGCCTTCGATACCTCCTGCCCGGAGAGCGACCTGGCGTTCCGAGTGCTGGAAACGGCGGGCCTGGTCGTGCTGTCACCGTTGGTGCTGGCGGAAATAGACCATGTCGCGCGGCGAGTACTCGGGCGCGGCATCTCGATTCAGATGATCGAGGACCTGACCGCGCAGAGCCGAACAGAGCATTTCGAAATCGCGACCATCACCCCGGACGTCCTCGACCAGGCCAACGCGGTGCGCCGCCTCTACCCCGATCTCCACCTCGATCTGGCCGATGCCATCTCCGTCGCGCTGGCCGCCGAGTACGAAACCGATGCCGTACTCACGCTCGACCGCCGCGACTTCCGCGCGCTCACGCCGCTGACCGACCACGAGGCATTCCGCGTCCTACCCGACGATCTCACCTGATCCGAGCCGGGCGGCGCCTTCGGTCCGCCCGGCAGCGTGCGTAGCCCAGGTGGTACCAATGAGTTCGTGAAGTCCCGGCCGCTGACCTTGATCGACGACTCCGACCGCCTCATCGAATACGGGGTGGCCATGGACCGCATGCAGGCCATGTGGGAGGAGCGCGTGGCGGAAGCCCGCCCCGACACCCTGTGGCTGCTCAGCCATGAGCAGACATTCACCACCGGGCGACGCACGCCCGAGGCGCACCTGCCCGCGCCCGGGACGGATATCCCGGTCTTCACCACCAACCGCGGCGGCCAGCTCACCTACCACGCTCCGGGCCAGCTGGTCGGGTATCTGATCGTGAAGCTGCAACCCGGCGAGGGCGTCGTCGACCTGATCCGCGACGTGGAACTCCGAATCGTCACGGCCCTGGCCGAACTCGGCATCCCCGCCGAACGCCGCGTCACCCCGCCCGGCTCGGAACTGCTCACCGGCGTGTGGACCCGCGACACCGGCCGCAAGATCACCTCGATCGGCATGCGCGTCGGCCGCAATGTCTCCACCCACGGCTTCGCCCTCAATGTCACCGGCGACCTGTCCCCGTGGAAGCTGGCCGTCGCCTGCGGGCTGCCCGATGTCGACATGACCTCGGTGGAAAGGGAACTGAACACCGACGAGGCCCCGACGATGGAGCGCGTCGTCGCGACCATCGCCGGGGCCTTCGAGGCGAGCGCTACCCCGTCTCCCCTGCCCTGACCGGAACCCGCCGGATCGCGTGCATGAGCAGGACTGCCGGCTGCAGGAGGGTCCCGGACATGATGCCTCTCCCCTGGATCCGGCTCAGTGCGCGAGAACGGTTGCGCCGGAAACCGTTTCGGCCGTGGTGCGATGTCCGGGCAGCAGCAGCGCCACAAACGCGCCCAGTGCGACGATGACCGAGCCGACCTTCACCGCGGGGATCAGGCCGTCGACGTAGTCCGCCGGGCTCAGGTACGAGCCGTGCGAGGCGAACACCGAGGCCAGCACCGCGACGCCCATGGCCACACCGACCTCACGGATGGTGTTGTTGGCGCCCGAGGCCATGCCCTGATCCGCCGGTGACGCATTGGCCATGACGACCGTCGCCGTGGGCGCGAAGGTCAGGCCCATGCCCACACCGCCCAGGACGAACGGCAGCACGAAGTGGCTGTAGGACACGTCCACGCTCGTGGTGAGCGCCATCCAGAGCAGCGCCGCCGCCAGCAGCGCCTGCCCGATCGACACCAGCACCCGTGCGCCGACCCGGTCCACGATGAGTCCGGCCAGCGGGGCCACCACCATCGGGGCCATGGTCCACGGCAGCGTCCGCACGCCGGAAGCCAGCGGCGAGTACCCCTGCACCACCTGGAAGTACTGGGCCAGCAGGAAGATCGAGCCGAAAGTGCCCAGCGAGAACGTGAACGACACCACGTTGATGACGTAGCCGCGCTTGCGGAACAGGCGCAGCGGCAGCATCGGGTCGATGGTCCGGCTCTCCCGGAGCACGAACGCCGCGAGCGCGATCGCGCCGCCGATCAGGCCGGTCAGCACCTTGGCCGAGGTCCAGCCGTCGTCGGCGCCGTGGATGACGCCCCACACCACCGCGAGCACGCCGCCCGCCGACAGCACCAGGCCGAGCAGGTCCAATCGCCGTGCGCCGCCGAAGGATTCGTTCAGCACCCGGGCGACCAGCGGCACCGCGATCAGGCCGATCGGCACGTTCAGCCAGAAGATCCACTGCCAGTTCAGGCCGTCGACGACCGCGCCGCCGACCACCGGGCCCAGCGCGATGCCCAGGCCGGAGATGCCGCCCCAGATGCCGATGGCGGCGCTGCGCATCTTCTCCGGCACCGCCGCGGACAGCAGCGTCAGCGACAGCGGCATGACCGCCGCCCCGCCGAAGCCCTGGGCCGCGCGGGCGGCGATGAGCATCCACGGTTCGGTGGCCAGCGCGCACGCGGCCGAGCCGAGCGTGAACAGGGCGATGCCGCCCAGGTAGACGCGCCGGCGGCCGAGCCGGTCGCCCAGCGCGGACGCGGTGAGCAGCAGCGAGGCGAAGGCCAGCGTGTAGGCGTTCACGAACCACTGCAGATCGGAGAGTGAGGCGTGCAGTTCGGTGCGGATGACCGGCAGCGCGTTGGTGACCACCAGGTTGTCGAGCGTGACCATGAACATCGGGATGCCCACGGCGGCGAGTACCGCGGCGAGCGGGCGCTGCCGGGCCTGTTCGGCCACCGTGCCCCCGAGTGAGGAAGTTTCGAGTGTCTCAGTCATGTCCGATCCCCTTGTTGTTATCGACTGATAACTAGAGAGTATGCATCGGCTGATAACATGTCAACAGCGCAACTGATTCCGCGACGACGAGGAGGCTCGGCAGCCATGACCAGGACCCGGATGACAGCGACCGAACGCAGCGCGGAAGTGCTCGCCGCGGCCACCGCTGCCTTCGCCGAATCCGGTTACGCGGCAACGAAAACCGATGACATCGCACGCCGCGCGGGGGTCTCGCAGCCCTACGTGATCCGGCTGTTCGGCACCAAGCAACAGCTGTTCCTGGCCGTGCTGGACCAGGTCTGCGGACGCATCGAGGAGATCTTCCGCGCCGGCGCCACCCTGGCGGAACCGGACGCCTCCCCCAAGGACCGCCTCGACACCCTGGGCGGCCATTTCGGCGAGCACTTCCTCACCGAACGTGATCTGCCCCGGGTCTTCCTGCAGGGCATCGCGGCGGCCGCCGATCCGGCCATCGGCGCCAATATCCGCGACCACTTCGGGCGGCTCTACAACCTCGCCAAGGAACTGACCGGCGCGACGACCTCCGAGGTCCGCCGCTTCTTCGGCACCGGCATGCTGCTCATCGACCTGACCGCGCTGGGCGTCACCGACCTCGAGGCCGACAACCCGCCGTGGGCCACCGAGATCCTCGAGAACCTCGGCGAGGACGGCATCTGACCGGCGGGCCGGAGCCCGCCGTCAGGGTCACTTCGCGTTCTGCACCCGAGCACTCGAGTAGAGGCAGATGGCCGCCGCGGCAGCCAGATTCAGGCTTTCCGCGCGGCCGTGAATGGGAATCCGCACCCGGTGGGTGGCGCGGGCGGCGATGGCCTTGTCCAGGCCGTGCGCCTCGTTGCCGAACAGCCAGGCGACCGGGCCGCTGAGGATCTCGTCGGCGTCGTCGAGGTCGACCTCGCCCTTGGCGGTGGTGGCCAGAAGCGCGATGCCCGCTGCTTCCAGTGCGTCGAGGGTGGCGTCGATGTCGCGGGAACGAGCCACAGGGACGTGGAAAAGGCTTCCGGCGCAAGCGCGTA
Source organism: Nocardia sp. NPDC059764 (assembly GCF_042732555.1). NCBI lineage: Bacteria > Bacillati > Actinomycetota > Actinomycetes > Mycobacteriales > Nocardiaceae > Nocardia > Nocardia sp. NPDC059764. The sequence continues at coordinate 571 of NZ_JBHWHH010000090.1, read as the reverse complement.
CACATTTGCCGTTGTGCGGGTCCACCGAGTCACCGGCGAGCACAACACCGTCCGCGCCGACGGCGTCGGCCACACGGATGAGGGTGCCCGCGTTACCAGGATCGGCGATCTCGACGGGCACGGCGAGCATGCGCGGCGACGCGTCGAGGACCTCACGCAGCGGCACATCCACCAGACGGCACACCGCGACCAGGCCGGGCGGGGTCACGGTCTCCCCCAGCATCTCCGCGGCGCGGTCGGTCACCATCGTGGTCCGCACCCCTTGGGCGGCGGCCCCGGCGACCAGTGCGTGCTCGCGTTCGGCGGCCTTCTCCGAGAAGAACAGTTCCTCGACCCGGCCGGTGTCCAGCGCCGCCTCGACCGAATTCGCGCCCTCGGCCAGGAACAGACCGGTCTTGCGACGGACCGGACTGCGGTGCAACTTGACCGCCGACACGATCCGGGAGTTACGCCAGTCGATGGAATCAGCGCTCACGGCCACCTTGCCCCTCGGAGATACGCGGAGATACGAGAAGAAACGAAACGACCCGCGGACCATCGTCCGCGGGTCGTTTCGGCTATTGCTTTGTCA
>NZ_JBHWHH010000089.1:0-30028 GCF_042732555.1 Nocardia sp. NPDC059764 | reverse complement strand
GTCTGGGGCGGCGGCTGGCGGTGCTGGAGGTGCCTTTGGAGCCGTTGCACGGCGCTGCGCGCCGGGCGGGCTGCACGGTCAACGACGCCTTTCTGGCTTCGGTTCTGATCGGCTTGCGCGTCTACCACAGCCGGCACGGGCATCAGGTCGAGCAGCTGCGGGTGGCCATGCCGATCAGCCTGCGGCACACCGGCGATCCGATCGGCGGCAACCGCATCACCATCGCCCGGTTCGCTGTCCCCGTCGCCGTCGACGGTGTGGTCGATCTCATGCGCGCCCTCGGCGACACGGTCGAGCGGTGGCGACGCGAACCTGCGATCCCGCTGTCGAACGCCGTCGCGGCCGCCTTCAACAGGGTGCCGGTCGGCCTGGTCACGAGCATGTTCAAACACGTCGATTTCATCGCTTCCAACGTCCCGGGGTCCCCGGTCGCGCTCTATGTCGCCGGCGCGAAGGTCGAGAGCATCTACGCCTTCGGGCCCACCACCGGCACCGCGTTCAACATCACTCTGATCTCGCACACCGGAACCTGCTGTATCGGAATCAATTCCGACACCGCCGCGGTGCCCGATCCGGCAGTGCTGGCCGAGTGTCTGGCCGACGGATTCCGTACAGTCGCCGCGCTCGACGCCGGTGAGCACGACAGCCCGGCACCGGTGGATCATCCTGGGCCGCCGGAAACGGCGCCGGGGGCCTAGACCGATCCGGATCATGTGAACTCCGGATGGTGAAAGGGCCTGACGCCCGGCGATTTCGGGCTCAGAGTCCACTCGGGTAGGTCTCCGGGACCGTGCCCGCGGCGTCGGTGCTGTCCGGCACGAGCGGTTGGAGCGCGGTGGTCCGGTCGATGTGGATGACGGCGTCGAATCGATCAGCCATGCGGGTGTGGAAGTAGTGGCTCTGGCGTTCGGTGCCCGGCTGGTAGATGACGCCGATGGCGCGTTCCAAGCGGGGCGTGCGCAGAATGTCGGTGACGTTGTCGGGCCGGTCGGTGCGCAGATACAACGCGGGAATCCCGGTGTCGTGCAGGAGTTCCTCGATACTGCTGGGCAGCGGCGGACGTACGGTCTTGCGCTCGGCCGCGCCGTCCCAGTGGCTCGCCGCGGTGACGGTACCGGACGCGGTGGTGAATCCGATGGTGCGGCACTGCCCGTGGTGGCGCTCACGCACCAGTTGTCCCAGCGAGAGCTGCCCGTCGGCGGCCATCTCGGTGGCGCGAGCATCGCCTACATGAGAATTGTGCGCCCACACCACGATCCGTGCCGGTGTGTCGGGCCGGGACAGCTGGGTGGCCAGGGCGTCGAGGGTATCGGCCATGTGCACGTCGCGCAGATTCCACGAACTCACCCGGGGACCGAACATGGCCCGGTAGTAAGCCTCGGCGTCACGCACCGTCGCGGCATTCTGCAGCGCGTCGAAATGCGCATCGCCATCGCCGACCTCGACGAGATCGGCTGTGGCGCGCCGCAATTCCACCAGCTGCCGGACCACCTCGGCCTGGCAGGATTCCCCGCCGCCGAACGCCGCGGCGAAACCGTAGGCCTGACCGTCCTCCTCGGAGACACGGTCGAAACAGGCGTAGCGGCGCGCGGCGCGGCGCGCGGCGGCCGGATCCACCTGTTCGAGGTACTCGATGACCCGGCGCATCGAGCGGTGCATGGAGTACAGGTCCAGGCCGTAGAAACCGGCGCTGTCGCGCCCCTCGCGGCGGCGCTGGTCGTTGTGCAGCCGCAGCCATTCGACGAATTCGCGCACCACCGTATTGCGCCACATCCAGCCTGGGAACCGCTCGAATCCACTGAGCGCGTGCGTGGGTGAATCGTCGGCACCCAGGCCGCGGACATAGCGGTCGACCCGGTAGGCGTCGGGCCAGTCGGCCTCGCAGGCCACACCGGCGAAACCGCGCTCGCTGATCAGCCAGCCGGTGATGGCCGCCCGCGCGGCGTAGAACTCCTGCGTGCCGTGCGAGCTCTCGCCGATGAGCACGAACCGCGCATCGCCGATGAGATCGTCCAGCGCGTGTTCGGGCGGGACGCCCGCGGGCGCCTCGAGCGCGGCGGACCGCAGCACGACGACCGGATCGGCGACCGGGGCCGCCGCGCCGGCGGTCGGGGTGCGGAGCAGACTGCGGACTTCGGCATCGGTGACCTGGCTGAAATTCCAGAACGAGTCACCGACCGCCCGGAACGGGGAGGGCATGGTGGCACAGACCATTTCGTCCACGAGTGCGCCGAACTCGCGGCAACTGGACTCCGGCGCGGCCGGGACCGCGACCACGATGCGCTTGGGCTCCTCCGTGCGCAGCGCCTCGACCGCGGCCAGCATGCTCGCGCCGGTGGCCAAGCCGTCGTCGACCAGAATGACCGTCCGCCCGGCCACCTCGATCGGCGCGCGGCCGTCGCGGTAGACGATCTGTCGGCGGGTCAGCTCGTGCGCCTCGGACCGCGCGATGGATCGCAATTGCTCGGGGCTCACGCGCAGCGCGCGGACCATATCGTCGTTCACCACGATGCGTCCGTCCGAGGCCAGGGCCCCGAGCGCGAATTCAGGATTCCCGGGCGCGCCCAGTTTGCGCACGATGAACGTGTCCAGGGGTGCGTCCAGGGCCGCGGCCACCTCCCAGGCGACGGGCACGCCGCCGCGCGCCAGGCCGAGCACGAGCAGATCCGGCTCGCCGCGATAGTGCTCGAGCAGCCGGGCCAGCACGCGCCCGGCTTCATGGCGGTCGCGGAAGATCTGCTGCGGTTCCCGCGGCGGGACGGGCGTCTCCGGTGCCATGACTACTCCTGATGAGTGACGGGCTCGATGGATTCAGCGTGCTCGGAACCGCGTGGCGTGCGACAGAGCACTGCGGCCCGGTGCGCGGGGGACCAACGTCCCCGTCGGTGCGGGACGCGCGCCGGGCCCGTTGACGTCGAAATGCCACCGGGCACGGGACTTCGGCCGCTGCCCCGGTCCATCGATCGCAGCGCACGATCGAGAGCAGCCGGCCCCGATCCCGCCGGCGATCCCGCAAGGAGACCGACATGACCCCCGAATACAACGCCGTCCGACTGCGCGGCGATCTGGACGAACCGCTCTCACGGTGGCTGTGGCTGGTGAAATGGATCCTCGCGATACCCCACTATGTCGTGCTGTTCTTCCTGTGGATCGCCTTCTGGGTGGCCACGGTGGCGGCGTGGTTCGCGATCCTTTTCACCGAGCGCTACCCGCGCTCCCTGTTCGACTTCAGCGTGGGCGTGATGCGCTGGTCGTGGCGCGTGCAGTTCTACACCTACGCCGCGCTGGGCACCGACGAGTATCCGCCGTTCACATTGCGCCGGACCGACTACCCGGCGGACCTGGAAATCGACTATCCGCAACGGCTATCGCGCGGACTCGTGCTCGTGAAGTGGTGGCTGCTGGCCATCCCGCACTACCTGATCCTGGCCGCGCTGCTCAGTGGGGGCGTGGCGCTCGGGGGCGGCGACGACGAGGGCCGCACCACGATTCCGCTGATCGGCGTGCTGGTTCTGATCGCCGCCGTGGCGCTGCTGTTCACCGGTCGCTACCCCCGCGGACTGTTCGGCTTCGTCATCGGCGTCAACCGGTGGTTCTACCGAGTCCTGGCCTATTCCGCCCTGCTGACCGACGCGTACCCGCCCCTGCGGCTCGATCAGGGTCCGCGGGAACCCGGCGAGGCTCCCGCGGCGTGAGCCACGCGGCGGTGATGCGAGCGCGGTGCGCTGCCGATCACGCCCGCACAGCAGGACCGGGGTCCGGGCAGGCGAGGACCAAAGGCCCTCGAACGGGTGTCGTGACACCCTGGGAACGTCGTCCTGTCCGGAGTGAAATCTGTTGTGTCAGAACATATCGACTGCCAGGAGGAGGATTGTGATGAGCCTGCTACACCGTCAGTCCGGAGCGATGCTGCCGGATCTCGCAGAACTGTGGAACGCCGTGGTATCGCCCACCGTGCCGATGTTCGGCACGCACCCGCTGCGCGTCGAGGACACCATGGACGACAAACTCTACACCGTGCGCGCCGAGATCCCGGGCATCGATCCGGCCAAGGACGTGCAGGTCTCGGTGCACCAGGGCCGACTCACCATCAAGGCCGAGCGCACCGCGGAGCACGAGGACAAGGGGCGCTCGGAGTTCAGCTACGGCTCCTTCGTCCGCACGGTGGCGCTCCCCCCGGGCGCCCAGGAGGACGGCGTCCACGCCAGCTACGCGAAAGGCATTCTCACCGTGAGCGTTCCTCTCGGTGAGCCGGAGGAACCGGTGCGCAATATCCAGATCGAGTCGGCGGAATAGCGATTCATCGCCCGCCGTGGCCGCGCACCAGGCACTTCGGCTGCTGTCCTCGCCGAGCGCCGGGCGCGACCATCGGGATATCGCCCCGACCGGGGCACAGACGGAGGATGCGGTGACAACCAAATACGAAGCACCCGGAATGGGAGCCGCGGCGGTGCTGATGGCGCTGCGGCTGCCCACCGCACTGCGGCACTCGGTGGGGGAATTGCGGTATCAGGCACGATCTTCCGGCCGGCACATCGCGCTGCCGGTGGGATACGTGCTCGACGGCGACAGCGCGGTGATCCGGGTCGGACACTCGGCGGCCAAGAACTGGTGGCGTAATTTCCGGACACCGCGCGCGGCCTCGATCCGGATCGAGGGCGGATGGCGGCGCGGCGTCGCTGTGGTCGCGATGCCGGACACCGTCGCTCACGAGCGCCTCGACATGATCTATCGGCGCGCGCACCCGCGGACGACGACAGAGCCGGATCCCTATGTGGTGATCGATCTCTCGACGCCGAACGGGGACACGGTGGCGGAGCGTGATCTGCGCCGGAGCTGGTTCACCAGGGTGACCGTGGGGGAGATGCTCGGGTTCCTCGCACCCGCGCTCGCCGGCTCTCTCACCGCGCACACGAGTGCGGCGGTGCTGGTGATGTCCATGCTCGGCGCCGGAGCCGTCGAGGGCACGGTACTCGGGTACTTCCAAGCCGGGGTCCTGCGGACGCGGCTGTCCCGGTTGCGAAGCCGGGACTGGATGGTCGCCACGGCGGCGGCCGCGGTGCTGGCCTGGACTGTCGGAGTGCTGCCCATGCTCTACGGCGAGCAATTCGGTGAGTGGCCCGTCTGGGCGCAGATTCCGGTTGCCGTCGCGGGTTCGCTGATCATGGTGTTCTCCATCGGCATCGCGCAGTGGATGGTGTTGCGTCGCTTCACCGATCGGGCCGCCCTGTGGATCCTGGCGAACGCGGTGGGCTGGGTCGCCGGTCTGCTGGCCTTCACCCTGGTGACCTCGCCGCTGTGGCAGCCAGGACAGCCGCCGATCCTCGTCGCGGTCATCGGCATACTGGGCGGCGCGGTCATGGCCGCGGTCATGGCGTGGGTGACCGGGATCTTCCTGGCCCTCGTCCTGGCCGACGACCACCTGCTCCCGCCCCCGACACCGTGATCGACGAACGCCGCCGGCGCCGGACCTCGCACCGAACGGGCCGGGTGAGGACGAATGCCCGCACCGGAAGGACATTCGCCCCTGCTGGCGGACAGGTCCCGGTCGCACGATGGAGGGCAGAGGAGCATCTGGAGGAATTATGAACGTCCTGTTTTCCGTCGTCGTGCTGATCGGGGTGGTGCTGCTCGTCCTGGCGGCACTGGCGATTCGGGTGGTTTTCCAGTTCGAGAAGGGAGTGCTGTTCCGCCTCGGACGGGTCGTCGCGGTGCGTGAACCCGGACTGAACCTGATCATTCCGGTGATCGACCGGCTGCGGAAGGTGTCGATGCGCATCGTGACGATGCCGATCCAGTCGCAGGGCATCATCACCCGCGACAACGTCAGTGTCGACATCTCCGCCGTGGCGTACTTCCGAGTCGTGGACGCGCGCAAGTCGGTGGTGGCGATCGAGAATGTGTACTCGGCCATCGATCAGATCGCGCAGACCACCCTGCGCAAGGTGGTGGGCCAGCACACCCTGGACCAAACGCTGGCCGAGACCGACGCCATCAACGCCGACATCCGTCAGATCCTCGACACCACCACCCTGGAGTGGGGTGTGGAGGTCACGCTGGTCGAGCTGAAGGATATCCAGCTGCCCGAGAGCATGAAGCGGGCGATGGCCCGGCAGGCCGAGGCCGAACGTGAGAAGCGTGCGAAAATCATTGCCGCCGAGGGTGAATCGCTGGCCGCCGCGGCACTCGGCGCGGCTTCCGACACCATGATGGCCCATCCGCTCGCCCTACAGCTGCGCAACCTTCAAACGTTGGTCGAGCTCGGCGTGGACAAGAACACGACCGTGGTGTTCCCGGCGCCGTTGATGAGCGCGATCAGCGATATCGGCGGGTTTTTCGCCCGCGAAACCGCCGCCGCCGCCGACAAGGCAGCCAAGTCGGAACTCTCGATGCTGGGCGGATAGGTGCGGCACATGGAGTTCCCAGGGCAGCGCGGCAATCGGACCGACAGCAGCGAGCTGGAGTGGCGGACCGTGACGATCGACGGCGAGGGCAGCCGTTACCTGGTCGGCGGCACCGGTCCCAGCGTGGTGCTGCTGCACGGATTCGGGCTGTCGAACCGTACCTATCGAACGGCGCTCGAGGAATTGGCGCGTCGCGGGATGCGGGTGTATGCGCCGACGATGCCCGGCTTCGGCGGGACCGGCGAACTGCCCGCCGACCGCACCAGTATCCAGGGCTACGCGGCCTGGGTCGCCGCGTTCATCCGGGCCGTCGGTATCGCCGAACCGGTCACCCTGATCGGCCACTCGTTCGGCGGCGCCGTCGCCATCCTGACCGCCCACGACGCGCCGGACCTGGTGGAGCGGCTGATCCTGGTCAACTCGGTCGGCGGCTCGGTCTGGGTCGACGGCCGCGGCGCGCTGGTGGCGATGACCCGGCGGCCGCTGTGGGATTGGGGCCTGCACCTGCAAGCCGATCTCCTGCCGGTGCCCGAGCTGACCCGCGTGCTGCCGGTCGTCCTCCGTGACGGCGTCCCGGCCGCACTCGCTCATCCACGCGTCTTCTGGCGCGCGGTCACCCTCGTCAGAACCGCGAACCTGACCGCCGAACTGGCCGCACTCGGCAGCCGGGGCCTGCCGATACTGATCGTCTGGAGCAACGAGGACAATGTGATCCCCGCGGCCGCGACCCAGACGCTGCGGGCCGCGCACGAGGAGATCCGGACGATCACCGTCGAAGGCCGGCACTGCTGGCTGCTCGCCGACCCGACCCGCTTCGGTGAAGTGGTCAGTGAGGCACTCACTTTCACGTCCGGCACCGGTGCCGCCTGACCTCCCCGCCGGGACCTCCGGCCCTTCCCCCGCATCGGAAGCCGGACGAGGATGACATCGAGTGCCGAGGAGACAGGAAGGTTCGCATCATGTTTGCTACACAGGGCGACTGGCTGATCGCAGAGCATCGCACCACCGGCGGCACCCCTCGCCGCGGTCTCATCGAGGAAGTCCACGGCAAGGACGGGGAACCGCCATACCTGGTGCACTGGACCGACACCGGGCACCGATCCCTGATCTTCCCCGGACCCGACGCCTACGTGCTGAGCGCCGAGGACCTGCGAAGCCGGGAAGATCTCGAGTCCGCGCGCCTGTCCTCGATGCAGCACCGCCCGAATCCGCACCTGCACCCGGCGTGAGCTGACCGGCACGGCATCGCGGAGTCCAACGACCCTCGAGCGTGCGGCATCCGGCCCTGCCGCCCACCCGCACCGCGGTGGGAACGTTCGGATACGAGGAACAACCTAAGCCGATCAGGGAAGGAAGACGATCATGACTCCGCTTCGCGTCGTATCCGGCAGCGCGAATCCGGCGCTCGCCGCGGCGGTCGCCGAACTGCTCGACGCCGACGCGCTCGGCGTCGTGCTGGAACGGTTCCCCGATGGCGAGATCCGCCCGATCGTCGGCCACGTCAGCGGCCAGGACGTGTATGTCGTGCAGTCCACCGCGCCGCCGGTCAACGACAACTTCGTCGAACTGCTGCTCCTGCTCGACGCCTGCCGCCGATCGCGGGCGGCCCGGGTGACCGCGGTGGTGCCCTACCTCGGCTATTCCCGGCAGGATCGGCGGACCGTGTCCGGGCAGGCGCTCGGGCTGCGGGTGGTCGTCGAAGCCATCGCGGGTGCGGGCGCCGAACGGCTCGTCGTCATCGATCCGCACACCCCCGCGCTGGAATCGGTGAGCCCGATACCCGTCGAGACGCTGACGGCCGTCCCGCTTCTGGCCGAGCGGGTCAGCCCGGTGCGTGGCGGCGACACCGTGATCGTCGCGCCCGATGCCGGCGCCGCGACACTCGCCGAGCGGTACGCGGCCATCACCGGGGACTCGGTCGCACTGGTTCGCAAGTACCGCGAAACCGAGTCGAGTGTCAGCGCGATCGCTCTGCTCGGCGATGTGCGAAACCGCCCGGCGGTGATCGTCGACGACATGATCTGCACCGGCGCCACCGTCGAAGCGGCCGTGGGGATGTTGCGGCACCATGCGGCCGACATCGTCGTGGCCGCGAGCCACGGCCCGCTGGCCGGCGCCGCTCACCTCCATCGGCTCGATGTGCGTCGCGTACTCGTCACCGACACCGTGGCGCACGCCGCCGTGGCGCCTCCGTTCGAAGTGTGCTCGGTGGCGCCGCTGCTCGCCGAGGCCATCGCCCGCATGCACGAGGACCTGCCACTGCACGATCTGTTCGCCCCGGCGCGAATGGGTCCACGATCGGCGTGACGCGATCCCGGCCCGGACCGGGGGAAGATACCGAAGCCCTGGGATCGGGCGACGTCCCGCCCCTGTCGGATCGACGCGGAAAGGGGCAGAGTGGTCGATGCGGGTCCGCAACAGCCCAGGTGGAGAAGGGGGCAGCCGATGGATTCCCGACCCCGTGATTGGATGCAGGTGCGGGTCGATGGTGCCGTGACCGCGAACATCACCGAACGACTGCGGGAAGCGCACGAGGCGCGCGGCGAGATCAGCCGAGCCGAGGTGAGCGCGATCGCGCGGGCCGCGGCGCTGCCGGTGGCCGCGGTGGCCGGCGCGGCATCGTTCTATGCCGATTTCGCTGCCGGACAAGGAGATCGGGAGTGTGCGGGCACCGGGTGCTTCGTCGCCCGCGGCGGGGTCGGCGCGCCACCGCGGGCGCGGACGGTGTACTGCCTGGGCTGCTGCTACGCGGCTCCGGCGGCGCTGCGCGACGGGCTGGCGGTGACCGTGCCCGCGGGGACGCCCGTACCTGCGATTCCCTACCATTGCGCGTCTGCCGAACCGATCGCCCTGGCCGGGCTGTGCGGCGGCGCCGAGCCCTGGCGGGCGTGGACCGAGGTGCTGGATCGGCGGTCGTGGCCCGAGCTCACAGCCGAGGTCGACCGCGCGGGGCTGCGCGGCCGCGGTGGCGCGGAATATCCGGCGGCCGCCAAATGGCGTTCCGCGCAGCGGAATCCGGGTCCCAGGTATGTGGTCGCCAATGGTGACGAAGGCGATCCGGGCTCGTTCTGCGACCGGCTGCTGATGGAGGGCGACCCGCATCGGGTACTGGAAGGACTCGCGTTGTGTGCGAGCGCTGTCGGTGCGAGCCAGGGGCGGGTGCTGGTGCGATCGGAGTATCCGAGGGCTGCCGAGGTCCTGCGTGATGCCGTCGAAACCGCCCGCGCGGCAGGGCATCTCGGTGAGAACGTGCACGGCAGCGGCCTGGACTTCGACATTGTCGTGCAGCAAGGGGCCGGTTCCTATGTCGCAGGGGAGGAGACAGCGCTGCTGCGCTCCTTGCAGGGATTGCGTGGCTCGGTGCAAGCGCGCCCGCCGTACCCGACCGAGCGGGGATATCGAGGATTGCCGACGGTCGTGCAGAATGTGGAGACCCTGGCCGCGCTCCCCTGGATCGCGCTGCACGGCGGCGCGGCGTACGCCCGCTTCGGCCGCCCGCATGAGACCGGAACCAAACTCGTCAGCCTGAATTCGGAGTTCGAACGGCCGGGCGTCTACGAGGTCGAGTACGGCGTCCCGCTGCGGTGGATCACCGAGGAACTGGGCGGTGGCCTGCGCGGCGGGCGGCGGCTGCGCGCACTGCAGATCGGCGGTCCGCTCGGGGGTTTTCTCGCCGTCGACGAACTCGAAACCGGTTTGGCCACCGCAGATCTCGCCGCTTTGGGGGTGGCGCTCGGGCATGCCGGTCTGGTCGCGATTCCGGAGGACATCGCGCCCGGTGAACTGTTGCGTGAGCTGTGGAGGTTCGCGGCGCGGGAGAGCTGCGGAGCGTGTGCACCGTGCCGCGTCGGCACCCGGCGCGGCCTCGAACTGTGCGATACATCGCGGTCGGCATCGTCGGACGGGGACAGCGAGCTGGACCGGCTGCTCGACATCATGCACACCGCCAGCATGTGCGCCTTCGGAGTGGGCGTGGCGGATTCGGTGCGCAGCCTGCTGCGGGTCTACCCCGGTTCCGAGGCGGCGCGGCGATGATGGTGGAGGTCTTCGTCTCCGGCACTCGTCTCGAGATCGCGAGTGACGCGACGGTGCTCGATGCCATCCGGGCCGCGAACGCCGACGTCGAGACGCTCTGCTTCGACGACCGGCTGACCCCGCGCGGGTCCTGCCGCGTCTGCCTGGTCCGCGCCGACGACCGGGTGAGCGCGGCCTGTACGACACCGGTGCGCGCGGGCATGCGCATCGAACCCGACGACGAGCAAGCCCGTCGGGCCGCCCGTGGAGCACTCGAGCTGATCGTCTCCGAGTTGCCGCCGCGAGCTCTCGATCTCCCGGCGCAACGCAGCGAACTGGTCGAGGTCTGTGAGCGGATGGGCGTGCGCGAGAGCGGGTTCCACGGCGCCCACCGTGCCGAGGCGCGCGACGACTCGCATCCCTACATCGCCGTGGACCGCGACCTGTGCATCGCGTGCGGCCGCTGCGTGTCCATGTGCGCCGAGGTACAGGGCACTTTCGCCCTGGAGCTGGGCGGGCGCGGCTTCGGAACCACGGTCCGCGCGGGCGACGGCGGACCGTGGGCCGAGTCACCGTGCGTCGCGTGCGGCGGCTGCGTCGATTCGTGCCCGACCGGTGCCCTGACCGACAAACGCGCGGACGGCCGGATCTTCACCGCCACCACCGCCACCACCTGCGGCTACTGCGGCGTCGGTTGCGGGCTGGACGTCCACGCCGATGCCGGCGGCATCGTGTCGGTCACCCCCACTCGTGACGCGCCGGTGAACCGCGGGCACGCCTGTGTGAAAGGCCGGTACGCCTACGAATTCGTGTCCGCGTCCGACCGGCTCACCCGGCCGCTGATCCGCTCCGGCGGTCGCGGCTCGCCGCTGCGCCCGGCCTCCTGGGCGGAGGCGCTCGCCGTGGTGGCACGCGAACTGACCCGCATCCGCCAGGCCCACGGCGGTGCCGCGATCGGGATGATCTGCTCGGCTCGCGCGACCAACGAGGAGAACTACCTCGCGCAGAAGATCGCGCGAACAGTGCTGGGCACCAACAATATCGACAACTGCTCACGATTGTGCCACGCGCCCACCGCGGCCGGGCTGACCGCATCGCTGGGCTACGCGGGTGGCACCAACTCGCTCGACGATCTCGACCGCGCCGATTGCATTCTGGTGGCCGGAGCCAATCCGACCGAGGCACATCCGGTGGTCGGATCACGCATCGTGCACCGGGTTCTGGCGGGCGCGAGGCTGATCGTCGTCGATCCTCGCCGCACCGCGCTGGCCGAACTGGCCGATGTCCACCTGCGCGGCGCGCCCGGCTCGAATGTGGCGGTGTTCAACGGGATCGCCCGAGCCCTGCTCGCGGAGGGCCGCGTCGATGCGGAGTTCCTGGCCACCCGCACCCGCGGGTTGCCCGAGCTGGAACACCTGCTGCGGGACTATCCACCCGAGCGGGTCGCCGAGCTCGCCCGGATATCCGGGTCGGCGCTCATGGAGGCGGCACGATTGTTCGGCGCCGCACGGCATCCGCTGATCGTGTACGGCCTGGGTGTGACCGAGCACGCGCACGGTACCGACGGGGTGCGGACCCTGACCAATCTCGCGCTGCTGCGCGGAGCCGTCGGCACTCCCGGTTGCTGCGGAATTCTGCCGCTGCGCGGCCAGAACAATGTGCAGGGCGCCTCCGACATGGGCGCCCTGCCCGACGTGCTGCCCGGGTACCAGCCGGTCGCCGACCCCGCGATCCGCGCTCGCTTCGCCGCGGCGTGGGGCGCGCCCGTACCCGAGCGATCGGGCTTGCGGATTCCGGCGATGTTCACGGCCGCGCTCGACGGTCGGCTGCGCGGGCTCTACGTGATCGGGGAGGACCTGGTGACCTCCGACCCCGACGCCCACCACGTGCGGGCCGCGCTGGCGGCGTGCGAGTTCGTGGTCAGTCAGGACATCTTCCTGTCACGCACCGCCGAGCTCGCCGACGTCGTGCTCCCCGCGGCCGCTTTCCTCGAAAAGGACGGCACCTTCGTCAATTTCGAGCGCCGCTTCCAGCGCGTGCGCCCGGCGCTCACGCCGCCGGGTGACGCCCGCACCGACTTCGAGATCCTGCGGTCGCTCGCCACCGCGCTGGACGCCGACCCCGGGTGTGCGACGCCGGCGGCGGCGCTGTCCGAATGCGCAAGTCTCGCACCGATGTTCGCAGGCGTCTCCCACGCCCGGCTCGACCTGCCGACACCGTTGCAATGGCCGTGCCGGGACGAGCGTGACGCGGGTACGCCGACGCTGTACCTGGACAGGTTCGCGACGGCTGACGGCCGGGCTGTGCTGGCGGCGTGCCCCTATCTGCCGCCGGGTGAGGAGCCCGACGGCGCCTATCCGTTCGTCCTGGTCACCGGACGCCGCCTCGAGCATTACAACACCGGGTCGATGACCCGGCGCACCCCCAATCTGGACCTGCTCGGGGCCGAAACGCTCGACATCTGCCCGTCCGACGCGTCGGCCCTCGGCATCGGCGACGGTGACCCGGTCGAAATCCGCAGCCGCCGAGGCAGCATGATCCTCGGGAGCCGGATCACCGACGAAGTACTCCCTGGCGAGTTGTTCACCGCGTTCCACTTTCCCGGCGCGCCCGCGAACGAATTGACCTCCGCCAGTATCGATACCGTCACCGGGTGCCCGGAATACAAGGTGACCGCCGTCGCTGTGCTGCCGGTTTCGCCGAATCGGGAGCGACTCTGATCGGCGCGGTCCGAAGCGGCGGTCAGGAGGAGGTCTGCGTGGGGTGGGCGGGCAGGCCGAGGGCCGAGCGGTCGCAGGCGAGGGCGAGGTCGGTGGCGGTGACCACGCCCGCGAGCCGGCCGTCGGGGTTCACCACGGCGATGGCGTCCAGATCGGGACGCAGGACTATTCGGGCGATCACGTCCCCGAGAGGAGCGTCGAGCCCGGCGATCGCGGCGGGCTGCAGGGGGCGGGCCAGTTCGGACACGCGCAGGCCGGGGTGGACCGCGGTGCGGGGGCGCAGCAGATCGGCCCAGGCCAGGATGGCGCGGGGTCGGCCGTCGGCGTCGACGACGGGGAAGACGCGGTGATGGGTGTAGACGATGTCCGAGCCGAGGAGCTGTTCCACGGTGCGATCGGCGGGGATCGAGATCGGGTGGGGTGTCATGATCTCGCCGATCGTGGTGTCGCCCAAGCGGTGTCGCAGACCCGAGAGCATCAGTTCGCTGTTGGCGGCGGTGTAGAGGAACCAGCCCAGCAGCATCAGCCACAGGCCGCCGAAGTCACCGACGGCGAAGATCTCGGCGACGCCGAGAACGGCCAGCGTCATGCCGACGAATCGGCCGATGCGGGCGGCGGTGGTCTCGGCGCGTAGACGGTCACCGCTGCGGCGCCACAACAGCGCGCGCACCACCCGGCCGCCGTCGAGGGGCGCTCCGGGCAGCATATTGAACACGGCGAGAACGACATTGACCGTGGCCAGCCAGAGCAGGGTGGCGGTCACCGGGCCGCCGGGAGAGAAGACGGCGGCGAGCGCCGCCGCGCCGTAGGCCACGACGCCCAGCAGCAGGCTGGTGGCCGGCCCGGCCAGCGCGACCCGGAGATCGGTGCGGGCGTCGCGCGGTTCGTCGGCGAGCTCGGACGCGCCGCCCAGCAGCCACAGCACGATGCGTTCGACCCGGACTCCGTGCCGTGTGGCCACGATCGAATGCGCCAGTTCGTGGGCGAGCAGGCACGCGATCAGCGTGAGCGCCCCGAGCAGCGCCGCCGCCCAGATGATTCCGGGGCTCGCGGTGCCCCGCAGGTAGGAGGCCAGCACCCAGGTGAACAGCCCGACGGTTACCCCGGCCGACCAGTGCGCGCCCAGGCGGATGCCGGCGACGTGGCCGAGCGGGAGGGTGGATCGGATCGGCATGATGTCCTCGTCCTCGTCCTCGTCCGGGTCAGTGGCCGGGGCCGGCGAGGCCCTCGGCGAGCAGGATCCGGTGGGCGCGTTGCGCCGCCGACAACCCCGCGCCGGTGTCGAGTTCGCCCTCCGCGGGGAACTCGAGTCCGTGCACCAGGGCCGTCACCGCCTCGGCGAGCGCGTTCACGCGGTGTTCGAGTGCCTCGATCGGTGACACCTCCGGTTCCGGGAAGGCCGCCGCACCCGCGTAGAGGGCCGACAGATCGGTCCCGAGCAGGATGAAGCGCAGCTTCACCGGCAGCTGAGCCAGCACGTGATCGAGCTGGCCGGGCGAGAACAGGTCGGCGAGGGTGTCGGTGACGATGCCCGCGAGCGGGACCGCTTCCTCGGTGCCGACACCCGCGGTACGGGCGAACTGGGTCAGGAAGGACGGCACGTCGTGCGGGACCGGTACCTGGCTGGGCATCCAGCCCTCGTAGAAGATCCCGCGCAGCAGTTCCGGCAGCTGGGCGCTGACGTGCGCGGCGGCATTGACGTTCAAGCGGTCACGCACGGTGTGCAGCCAGGCCCGCAGAGCGCGATGGGCGACGAATCGGTCCTCGGTGTCGATGCCGTGGGCCACGGCCGCCAGCCATTCGTGAGCGGTGTGCACGCTGGGTGCGAACGGATCGGTGTGATGGCTCATCGGATACGGCCTTTCGGACGGTGATCGGGCACTCGGGTACTGGCTCGAGCCTGCGCTCCGAGCGGACGTGCGGGGCAGAGGACTCGTGCCACAGCACCGGCGACGGAGGTCCTCGCGGCGATGGTCTTTACGCCCTGCCACCCGCCGGGGTCGCGGTCGTTGACTGGTTATGGGAGGTACCGATGAAGACCGCGAACCACCAGGGCACGCCGGTGCGAGAGACGATGCGCTGGGAACCGATCGACAAGACCGCGCGCGAGCGCGCCGAGGCCAATCTCACGGCGTACGAGATGGCGTGCCGGGAATTCACCTGGGAGTCCGCGCGCCGCTGTCTGGACGGGCTGCCCGGCGGGGGTCTGAACATCGCCCACGAAGCCGTCGACCGGCATCTGGGCACGCCGCTGGCCGATACGCCGGCGCTGCGCTGGCTGCCGGCCGCGGGTGATGCCACCACCCTCACCTACGCCGAACTCGCCACGCTCAGCAACAGATTCGCGCACGTGCTGCGTGACCTGGGCGTGCGCCGCGGTGACCGGGTGTGTCTGTTGCTGGGCCGCACCCCGGAGCTGTTCATCGCCTGCCTCGGGGCGTGGAAGGCCGGGTGCGTCGTGGTGCCGCTGTTCTCCGCATTCGGTCCCGAGCCGGTGCGGCAGCGGCTCGAGATATCCGGCGCGACGACGCTGATCACCACCGTGGACCAGTATCGCCGCAAGATCGCATCGAATCGCGAGGCGGTGCCCGCGTTGCGGCACGTGCTGCTCACCGACGCCGGCGTCGACGATCCGCAGATCGACGACACCGTGGGTCTGGCCTTGGCGATGGCACTGGTTCCCGAGGAGTTCCCGATCGTGCGAACCGGCCCCGAGGATCCCGCCCTGCTGCACTTCACCAGCGGCACCACCGGAATGCCCAAGGGCGCGGTGCACGTGCACGGGGCCGTGCTCGCGCACCGGATCAGCGCTCACTACGCTCTGGACCTGCGCCCGGGCGACATCTTCTGGTGCACAGCCGATCCCGGCTGGGTCACCGGGATGACGTACGGCGTCATCGCGCCCCTCGCTCTGGGCGTCACGCTGATCAGCGACGAGGCCGAGTTCGATGCCCGGCGCTGGTATGACATCCTCACCACCGAGCGGGTCTCGGTGTGGTACACCGCCCCGACCGCGTTGCGCATGCTCATGCGCCGCGGTGACGAGCTGCCCGCGGGCACCGACCTGTCGAGCCTGCGGTTCGTCGCGAGCGTGGGCGAACCGCTCAACCCCGAGGCCGTCGTCTGGGGCAAACGGGTGCTCGGCCATGCGGTGCACGACAACTGGTGGCAGACCGAAACCGGCGCGATCATGATCGCCAACCTGGCTGCCGAGCAGATCCGGCCCGGTTCGATGGGCCGCCCGCTGCCCGGGATCGAAGCCACGGTCCTGCGCCGCGGCCCCGACGGCCGCGCCGCGATCACCGACGGCGCGGTCGAGTACGCGGCCGACGACGAGGTCGGCGAGCTCGCCCTGCGGGCCGGCTGGCCCTCGATGTTCCGCGGCTATCGCAACGAACCCGTCAAGTACGCACGGGCTTTCGCGGCCGGCTGGTATCTGAGCGGGGACCTGGCGCGGCGCGACGGCGACGGGTACTTCTGGTTCGTCGGCCGGGCCGACGACGTGATCAAATCCGCGGGGCACCTGATCGGACCGTTCGAGGTCGAGAGCGTGCTGATGGCGCATCCGGCCGTCGCCGAAGCCGGGGTGATCGGCACCCCCGACCCGGTGGCGGGCGAGCTGGTCAAAGCCTTCGTGCAACTGCGGCCCGGCCACGAACCCTCGCCGGAGCTGCACGACGACATCATCGCCTTCGGCAGAAGGCAATTGGGGGCGGTCGCGCCCAAGCAGATCGTGTTCACCGAGTCGCTGCCGCACACCCGCAGCGGAAAGGTGATGCGGCGCCTGTTGAAGGCCCGCGACCGCGGACTTCCCGAGGGCGACGTCTCGACGCTGGAGAGCGCCCGATGACCGCGGCGATCGACCAGGCCGCGATCGACGAGCGAATCGCGTTGCTGCGTCAGATGATCCGCATCCGCCGCTTCGAAGAACGCTGTGTCCAGCTCTACAGCACCGAGGCCATTCGCGGATTCCTGCACCTGTCGATCGGGGAGGAAGCGGTGGCCGCCGGACTGCTGAGCGTCCTGGAGCCCGGTGACGCGGTCGTGTCGACCTACCGTGAGCACGGGCACGCGCTGGCCCGCGGCGTCCCGATGGACGCCGTCATGGCCGAGATGTACGGCCGGGCCACCGGATGCAGCCACGGGCGCGGCGGGTCCATGCACCTGTTCGACGGGGAGCGCCGCTTCTACGGCGGCAACGCCATCGTCGGCGGCGGGCTGCCGCTGGCGGTGGGGCTGGCGCTCGCGGACTCGCTGCGTGGTGAGAACACCGTGACCGTGTGCCTGTTCGGCGACGGCGCGGTCGCGGAGGGGGAATTCCACGAATGCCTGAACCTGGCCGCGCTGTGGCGGCTGCCGGTCCTGTTCGCCTGTGAGAACAATCAGTACGCGATGGGAACGGCGTTGCGCCGCGAACACGCGGTCACCGATCTCTCGCTGCGAGCCGCTGGGTACGGGCTGGCGTCGTGGCCGGTCGACGGCATGGACGCGGTCGAGGTCGCGGCGGCGGCGCGCCGGGCCCTGGAGTCCATTCGCGGCGGGCGCGGCCCGTGCTTCCTGGAGTTGCGCACCTACCGCTTCCGCGCGCATTCGATGTACGACGCCGACCGCTACCGCGACAAGGCCGAGATCGAGCGATGGAAAGCCCGCGACCCGATTCCACGGCTGTTCGCCGAGCTGTCCGCCGCCGGAGCCGTCGCATCGGATGCGCAGGTGAAGCTGGAGGCGGAGGTCGACGCGGAGATCGACGCCGCGGTCGCCGCGGCCGAGGCCGCGCCGCTGGAACTGGTCACCGACCTGACCCGCCACGTGTACGCGGAGACGAGATGACCACCTATCGCGAAGCCGTCCGGGAAGCGTTGCGCGAAGCCCTGATCCGCGATGAGCGGGTCTTCCTGATGGGGGAGGACGTGGGCGCGTACGGTGGCTGCTTCGGCGTGAGCCGGGGACTGCTCGACGAGTTCGGCCCCGAGCGCGTCCGTGACACCCCATTGAGCGAGTCCGCCTTCGTCGGCGCGGGCATCGGTGCGGCGCTGGGCGGCCTGCGGCCGATCGTGGAGATCATGACCGTCAACTTCAGCCTGCTGGCGCTGGACCAGATCCTCAACAACGCGGCCACTTTGCGGCACATGTCCGGCGGTCAGCTCGGGGTGCCGCTGGTGATCCGGATGGCCACCGGTGCGGGACGCCAACTGGGAGCCCAGCATTCGCACAGCCTCGAGGCGTTCTACGCGCACATCCCGGGCCTACGCGTGTTGTCGCCCGCCACCGTCGCGGACGCGCGCGGCATGCTCTGGACCGCGCTGCAGGATCCGGATCCGGTGCTGATCTTCGAGCCGATCGCGCTCTACAACAGCGAAGGCGAGCTGCCCTCGGATGCCGGTGCGGTCGATATCGATGCGGCTGTCGTCCGGCGCTCCGGAACCGACGCCACCCTGGTGTCCTACGGTGGCGCGTTGCGCGTGGCGGAGGCCGCGGCCGAACAGCTGGCCGGTGAGGGCATTTCCGCCGAGGTCATCGACCTGCGCACGCTGCGCCCCCTCGACGAGGCGACCGTCCTCGCGTCGATCGCCCGCACGCACCGCCTGATCGTCGTGGACGAAGGCTGGCGCAGCGTCGGCATCGCCGCCGAAATCGCCGCTCGCGCAGCGGAGAACGGCTACTACCTGCTCGACGCCCCGATCGCGCGGGTGTGCACCGCCGAGGTGCCGATCCCCTATGCCCGTCAGCTCGAGGAGGCGGCGCTGCCACAACCCGACATCGTCGCCGAGGCCGTCCGCAAGGCGGTGAACTGAGGTGGCCGAGTTCCGGATGCCGTCGCTCGGCGCGGACATGACCGAGGGCGTGCTGCTCGAATGGCGGGTGCGACCGGGCGACACCGTGCACAAGGGCGATGTGGTGGCCGAGGTCGACACCACCAAGGCGGCGATCGAGGTCGAATGCTTCGACGACGGCGTCATCGGCGAACTGCTCGTTCCCGAGGGAGCTACGGTGCCTGTCGGAACACCACTGGCGACCATCGAGACCTCCCCGTCCGCGGCCACCGCCGCGCCGGCGGTCACGACCGTACCGGTCGGCGCGAAAGCCGGTGGCGCGCAGTCCGAGACGGGGGCGCCGGAGCAGCCCACTCGGCCGGTCGGCCCAGCCCCCGCACTGCCGCACGGTCACGACGGACACGAGTCCACGCTTCGAGCGACACCGCTCATCCGGCGCCTCGCCGCCGAAGCGGGGATCGATCTGGCGACCGTGCACGGCTCCGCGCCCGGCGGTCGCATCGTCCGGGCGGATATCGACCGCGCGGTGACCGAACGCCTTGGCGCGTCCGACACCTGGGTGCGCGCCACCGGCTACGCGCGGGCGCTGGCGAACGAAACCGGTGTGGATCTCACCGGAGTGACCGGCAGCGGACCCGATGGCGCGGTCCGGGCGGCCGACGTGCGGGCGGCAGCGTCCCCGCCCGCGGCCGAAACGACGTCCACCCCGAGCCGATCCGCCGTGCAATCGGAGCGGTCGAGAAGCGAGGGAGCGGCAACGGCCCGTCCCGAGCGGGGACGCCCTGCGCCGCAACACGATCCGGCGGAGGTCCGCAAACTGATCGCGGCCGCGATGACGAGATCCAAACGCACCGTCCCGCACTACTACCTGTCGAGCACCATCGATATGACCCGCGCGCGCGATTGGCTCGCCGAACACAACCGCCAGGTCCCCGTCGCGGACCGAATCCTGCCCGCCGCCCTGCTGTTGGCGGCCGTCGCCCGTGCGGCCACCGTGGTGCCGGAGCTCAACGGTCACTGGATCGACGACGAATTCCACGCCGCCTCGGCCGTTCACCTGGGTGTCGTGGTCTCCATGCGCGCGGGCGGCATCATCGTCCCCACCATCCCCGACGCCGACCGCCTCGCCCTGCCGGCCGTGATGACCGCCCTGCGCGGCGTCGCCGAACGCGCCCGCGCCGTCCGCCTGCGCTCGACCGACGCGACCCCCGCCACCATCACCGTCACCAATCTCGGTGACTTGGGCGTGGATTCGGTCTTCGGCGTCATCGCCGCCCCGCAGGTCGCGATCGTCGGTTTCGGCGCGGTGACCGAGCGTCCCTGCGCGGTCGACGGCCTGCTCGGCGTGCGCCCCCAGCTCACCGCGACCCTCTCCGCCGACCACCGCGCCTCCGACGGCGCGATCGGCGCCCGCTTCCTCCATACCGTCGACGCTCTGCTGCAAACCCCCGAGGAGCTCTGAAAGCCATGGCCACCACCCTGTCCGGCGAGGTCGCCGACGGTCTCGTCCGCGATGCCCTGCACGGCTTCGACACTCCCGACCGCCTGGCGTCGCTGCCCGGCGACGCTCCACTGCGTGCGACCCTGGCGCTCGATTCCCTGGATTTCCTCACTTTCGTCGAACGCCTCTCCGCCGCGGCGGATCGCCGCATCGAGGAATCGGACTATCCCCGTCTGGCCACCATCGCCGCCTGCGTCGAGTTTCTGACCGGGGGGTGAGCCGGGCCCGGTCCGCGCCGAGGAAGTCATCACACCGAGAGGCGGACCCGTTCGGCGCCCGGCTCCCGGGCGCCGGTGCGACGCCGGATCAGCCAGCGACGGAATTCGTCCGCGCCCCACACGATCAGGGGGAAGGGCGCGGTGAAGGCGAGCATGGCGGGGGTGAGGGCGGCGGTGCCCAGGAGAGCGTGCAAGGGCGGGAGGTAGATGATGGCGGCGGTGAAGGCGAGCTCGAAGGCTATGCCCCACAACAGCAGTGGATTGGAGAAGACGCCGATCGAGCGCAGGGAGGCGTGTTCGGTGCGGGCGGCGAAGGCGGTGCCGATCTGGCCGGTGACCATGCCCAGCAGGGTCATGGTGGTGGCCTGCTGGTAGGCGTGGTGCAGGGGAGTCCCAGGGCCGGTGGGCGCGCCCGGATGCCAGCCGGCGCGCAACAGCACGAAGAAGAATCCCGCCATCGCCAACCCCGCGCACAACACGCCGAGGAACAGCCAGGCGCGCAACAGCATCCGGGCGCGGATCACCGGTTCGCCGCTGGGGCGGGGCGGCTGATGCATGAGGCCGGGTTCGGCGGGCTCGCGGCCCAGCGCCAGCGCCGGCAGGGTTTCGGTGCCGACGTCGAAGGACAGCAGTTGCAGGACGGTGAGCGGGAGCGGTACCGCCCCGCCCGAGAGCGCGAACACCAGGAACGGCACGATTTCGGGGGTGGCGTGGGCGAAGATGTAGAAGATGAACTTGCGGATGTTGACGTAGACGCGCCGGCCCGCGCGGATGGCGGCGGTGATGGTGGCGAAGTTGTCGTCGGTCAGCACCATGATGGCCGCCTCGCGGGCGACGTCGGTTCCCGAGCGTCCCATGGCGATACCGATATCGGCGCGCCGCAGGGCGGGGGCGTCGTTGACGCCGTCCCCGGTCATGGCCACCACATGGCCCGCGGCCCGCAGCGCGTCGGCGATGCGGAGCTTCGCCTCGGGGGAGGAGCGGGCGAAGATCAGGTCGGCGCCGCCCGCGAGCAGCCGGTCGAGGTCGTCCTCGCTCATGCGGTCGAGTTCTGCACCGGTCACGATGACCGGCTCGGCGCGGGTGATGCCCACCTGCGCGGCCACCGCGGCGGCGGTGAGGCCGTGATCGCCGGTGATGACGATGATCCGGATTCCGGCGGTGTGACAGGCGGCCACGGCGTCGGCGACCTCGGCGCGCGGCGGATCCTCCATCGCCACCACACCGAGCAGGGTCAATCCGCGCTCGGCGTCGTCCGGCCGGGTGGGATCGGGTTCGCCGTCGTCCAGGGCGCGTTCGGCCACGGCCAGCACCCGAAGTCCCCGCCGGGCCAGCTCGTCGACCACGTCATTCAGCTGCCGCCGCCGCGCAGAGGTGAGGGAGACGGGCCGCCCCTGGCTGTCGAGTTCCAGGACGCACAGCGGCAGTACCGCTTCGGGCGCTCCCTTGGCATGGATCACACGCGCACCGGATGCTCCGGCATCGAGGGTGGACATCCGCTTGCGCGCCGAATCGAAGTGGAACTGGCGGATCCGCCGCTGTCGGCGCAGGTTCTCGTCCACTGGAAAGCCGAGTGCCACAGCGGTTTCGAGTAAGGCGACCTCGGTCGGATCGCCGGAGGGAAGGTGATCGCCGGAGCCGGTGACCCGCGCGTTGTTGCAGGCGGTCATGGCCGCGGCCATCCGGTCCAGGGTGACGTGGCGGGCCGGCGCGTGATCCGGCGCGAAGTCGAACCGCCCGCCCGCGGTGTGCGCCACCACGACGCGCATCCGGTTCTCGGTGAGGGTGCCGGTCTTGTCGGTGCAGATGACATCGGTGGATCCGAGGGTCTCGACCGCGCTGAGCCGCTTCATCACCGCCCCGCGCCGGGCGAGTTCGCGCACGCCGATACCCAGCGCCAGGGTGATCACCGGAAGCAGACCCTCGGGAACATTGCCGACCAGGAGCCCGACCGCGAACACCACCGCGTTCACGAACGAGAGTCCGGCTCCGAGAGTGGCCAGCGGAATGAACGCCGCCCCGAGCGCCACCGACACCAGAGCGATCAGCCAGGCCACCCGGCGCACCTGATGTTCGAGCGGACTCTCGTCGCGGCGCACCCGTTCCGAGAGCGCGGCGATACGGCCCAGTTCCGAACGCATACCGGTCGCGTACACCACTGCCCGGGCCTCGCCCTCGGTGCACGTCGTACCGCTGAACACGAGATCGCGGGCGTGCAGCAGCGGCACTCCGGCGTCGGCGAGGTCAGCGGACCGGTAGACCGGCATGGACTCACCGGTCAACGCCGACATGTCGACTTCGATGCCGCCGTCGAGGACGCGGGCATCCGCGGAGATCCGTTCGCCCTCGGAGATGATCAGCACATCGCCCGGAACCAGGTCGGTGGCCTCGATGTCGGCGACCGACCGGTCTCGCAGGACCCGTGCACGCCGCGGCAGATACGCGGCCAGCGCCTCCACCGCCCGCTCGGCATGACGTTCCTGCGCGAACGCGAATCCGGCGTTGATGACGATGACGATGAGGACGGCGATGGCGACCGGCACGATACCCACCGCCCACGCCAATCCCGCCGCGGCCCAGAGCAACAGCGCGAGCGGATGGGTGAACTGCCGGGCCAGCTCGCGCGGCCAGGCCCGCCCGCCGCGGCGCTCGAGCTGATTCGGCCCGACCTGGACCAGCCGTCGGCGGGCCTCGCGATCGGTCAGTCCGGTCCGGCTGCTGCGCAGGTCGCGCAGCAGGGCGTCGATGCGTTCGGTGGGATCGGGCCCGGTCGCGACCGGGGCCACCGTGGTCGGCGCGGCATCGGATCGGGTCATGGGTGTTCGCCGCCGGGCGCGCACGGGGATTCATCGGTGACGTTCCACGCGAGCAAAGCCCGTGCGACGGTGGCGTCGATCGGTGCGGCGGTATCCAGCGGTGTGGCCGTCGGCCAGGGCGCGGCGACGGCGGCCATGGCCTTCGCGATCTGCGGGGTGGCGTCCGAGTCGCCGCGGGGGCGGCTCCCGATGCGGGCGGCGGCGATCGGCGGCGGGCACGCGCAGCGCAGTTCGATCGAATCGGCATGCGTCCGTGTGGCGAGGGCCAGGGCGCGGGCGCGTTCCTCCGCGTCGATCCACGCGGCATCGAGGATGACCGAGACACCATGGGTGAGTCGCTGGTGCGCGAGTTCGAGCATGCGCGAGTAGACGAGCGCCTTCGCCTCGGGGACGTATGCTCCCTCGTCCAGGACGCCGGTGGTTCCGGTGATCGCTCCCCGAGCGCGAAGCTCCGCGCGCACGGTATCGCTGGAGATGACCTCCGCGCCCGTTTCGTGCGCCAAAGCCGCTGCGATGGTGGACTTTCCGGTTCCCGGCAGTCCGCCGACGAGCGCCAGCCGCACCGCGCCCGCTGCCAGATGCCGCAGCGCCAGATCCACGTGCCGGCGGGCGTGGGCCGCGTATTCCGGTTCGCCCTGTGCGGACCGGATGCGATCGGTCTTCGCGCGCACGGTGGCCCGGTAAGCGAGATAGTGGTGGCGCAGCGAAGCGGGCGGGGCATCGCCCGCGGCACGCAGGTACTCGTCGAGGAAGGCCTCCGACAGCGCTGTCCGCCCTCGGAATTCGAGATCCATGGCCAGGAACGCGGCGTCGTCGAGGCCGTCGACGTAGCGCAGGGAGTCGTCGAAGTCGAGACAGTCCAGGATCCGGAATCCGTCGCTCAGCGCGAAGATGTCCTCGGTCAGCAGATCGCCGTGACCGTCGAGGATCCGGCCCGCGGCGATGCGCCCCGCCAGCAGCGGCGCGCGGCCGTCGAGGAACCGCAGCGCCAGCCGCTCGAGCCGGGCGACGACTGCGGTCTCGAGCTCGTCAGGCGGTTGGGATCGCAGGCCGTTCAACAGAATTTCCCATCGCCGGCGCAGCGCGTCGGGCGTTCCGGCGCGATCGATCGCGGGGCCGCGGGCCGCGTTGCGGTGGAATTGGGCCAGCATCACGGCCAGTTCGGCGAGCTGATCGCAGCCGATCTCCCCGGTGGCCACCAGTGTGCTCAGACGGCGTGATTCGGGCATGCGCCGCATGATCAGCACCGGTTCGGCCGGACCGCCCAGCGGATCGGTGAGATGGGCCAGTCCCAGATAGACATCCGCGGCCCAGCGCCGGTTCAACTCGAGTTCCCGCCGCAGCGCGCGGTCGCGGGCCACGACGGTGGAGAAATCCAGGAAGTCGGTGGAGACCGGCTTCTTCACCTTGTACGCGCGGTCGCCGAACAGCACCACGAGCCCGGTGTGGGTTTCTCGCATCTCCGGCGAAAGCTGGGTTCGGTCGGCCCTGTCGAGTGGCGGCTCGGTCGTGGTGGTCATCGATGGACCGCCTCGGCGTTCACGTCCGGGGCGGGCCCGTCGGGGAGCACCAGCACCGGGCAGGACGCATGGCAGACCAGATCCTGGGTCGTCCGGCCGAGCCGGGTGGGCGCGATGGCCTCGCCATCGTGGGTGACCACGACGAGCTGGGCGGTGGCGCTGAACCGCTCGACCGCGCTCACCACATCACCGACCACGGTCACCGGCCGGAACCCGACGTCGGGAAAGTCGCGCCGGCAGTGCCTGATCTGCGCATCGGTGACCAGTGCGGGGGAGCTTCCCCATTCCTCGACGCCAGTCCATGGCCGCCCCGGCCAGATCCGCGCCACGACCAGATCGGCGCCGCGTTCGTGTGCCGCCTGGAAGGCCGCCGACAGCGCGGGTTTCGCGGAGTGCCGGTCGGTGACGACCACCAGCACGTCTCCGTGTGTGGCGGCGGCCCACTCGGCGGCGCGGATCGCCGCGCGGGATCCGTCGATTCCGGCGATGACCGGCCCTCGCCGCGCATCCTCCGCCGGACGAACCGCAGCGCGCGACAGGGAGGCATCGGTATCCATGCCTTCAGCGTCGCGCTCGGGTCGCCGGGGAAAAAGAGGACTTCGGTCCCTCCCGAGACGACGACAGTCCCGGCCGGGGACTACCCCATGCCCTACCGCTCCACCCTGATCGGGCGTGAAATCAGCTGTGTCAGAACATTTCCCGCCGGAACCCCAGAAGGTGGCCGATGTCGATCCTGACATTGACGATGAACCCGGCGATCGATATCGCCACCACCGCCGGACACATCGCGCCGACGGACAAGATCCGCTGTACCGCACCGAGATTCGACCCCGGCGGGGGTGGGATCAATGTCGCTCGCACGATTGCCGCGCTGGGGGAACCGGTGACCGCGATATTCCCGGCGGGCGGACCGCCGGGCCGGCTCCTCGAACAGCTGGTGCGCGACGCCGCGATCCCGGTGCTGCCGGTACCGGTCGGCGAACACACCCGGGAGAGCTTCTCGGTGTCCGCGGCCGACACCGGCGCGCAATACCGCTTCGTACTGCCGGGTCCACGGCTGACGGCGCCGGAGGTGCACCGCTGCCTGGCCCGGATCGAACGTGCCGCACAGGAATGCCGATACGTCGTCGCCAGCGGCAGTCTGCCGCCCGGAGTTCCGGTGACCTTCTATCAGAGCCTGGCCGATCTGTTGGGTGACCTCGGCGTTCCGCTGGTGCTCGATACGTCGGGGGCCGCATTGCACGCGGTCCGCCGGGGCGTCCACCTGATCAAGCCGAGCGCGCGTGAACTGGCCGACTACGCCGGTCGTGCGCTGCCGGACCGCGAGTCCAGGATCGCCGCCGCGCGCGAACTCGTGGACCAGGGGGTCAGTGAGGTCGTCGTGGTGTCCATGGGACCCGATGGCACCCTTGCGGTGACCCGCGACGACGCCCACTGGATCGCCTCGATCGAGGTCCCGGTGCGCAGTGGAATCGGCGCCGGTGACGCTCAGGTGGGCGGGATCGTGGTGGGCCTCGCGCGTGGCTACCCGCTCGATGCCGCCGTGCGCCTGGGCATCGCGGCCGCGACCGCCGCACTCGTGACGCCGGGGACAGGGCCGGGCCGCCCGGACCGGATCGCCGAACTGTTCCACCAGCTGACTCCACGGTCGGACGGTGGTCGAGGGCAACTGGCCGTCCCGCTCTGAAACACCAACCCGTACCGAAACAGGGGAAGACACCCATGAAAGCCCGGATTCTGGTCGCGTACGCGACCCGCTACGGCGCGACCGAGGAGATCGCCGAATTCGTCGCCGTCACACTGCGCGAATCGGGATTCGAGGTCGACTGCCGCGCCATGCGCGAGGTGTCCTCGATCGACGACTACCGCGCCGTCATCGTGGGTGCGCCCTTCTACTACGGTCGCTGGCCGCGCCCGGCACGCCGCTTCCTGAGCCGATTCGGCCCGGTGCTGGCGCACCGCGATGTCGCGGTCTTCGCGACCGGCCGGATCGAGCCGACCCGGCCCGAATCCGACGTCCGTCCCCAGCTGGACGCATTGCTCGACCGCTACACCTGGCTCACGCCCTTCTCCCAGGCCCTGTTCGGCGGCCGGTGGGATCCCGCGGCGCTGCGCGGACTCGACCGCTGGATGCGGAAGCTACCCGGCTCTCCCCTGCACGTGCTACCGGCCACGGATCTGCGGGACTGGGAGGCGATCGGCGCCTGGGCCACCCATGTGGCCGCCGCATTGCATGCCGGTGCGGCACAGCCGAATCCGCCGGTCGCCCCGCCGCCGCGTACCTCGCGCGCCGGGGCGACGCTGGCCACCATCCGCAACTACATCGCCGAGCAGCAGCTGCCGCGGCGCCACTAGGTCGCGGGCTGCCCCGGAATCAGAGCCCGAGGGCCCGGACAGGCCGTGACATTGGTCTCTGGGACCCGATCCGCGGCGGCGAGATGCTCGATACATCCATCGTGACCAGGAGGAATCATGCCGGACACCGCGACCCCCCGATCGGATTCGGACCCGTGGCCCATCGTGGTCGGGGTGGACGGCTCCCAGACCTCCTACCAGGCGGTCGCCTGGGCCGCCGGCGAGGCCGAATCGCGCGGATGGCCACTGCACATCGTCGTGGCCTACGGCGTCCAGTCGAGTCGTGAGCCCTGGACCGCCCACGGGATGGCCGAGCACGCGGCGGTGCGGGACGAGGCGCGGCGCGTGCTGGCCGAGGCCGTCCGGACCGCTCACCACGTCGCGCCGGAGGACACCATCGCCCTCACCGCCGAGACAGTCGAAGAGCCGGCATTGCCGACGCTGATCGAACGATCCGAGCGGGCCCGAATGATGGTGGTGGGCAATCGCGGACGCGGTGCGATCCGGCGGGCCGTACTCGGCTCGGTGAGCGCAGGGCTGGCGCGCCGCGCGCACTGCCCGGTGGCCATCGTGCACGGAGAACCGGACCTCGGTCGCAGCACCCTGGACCGGCCGGTCGTCGTCGGCGTGGACGGCAGCGAGAACAGCCTGCCCGCCGTGCGGATGGCCTTCGAGGAGGCGTCGCTGCGCAAAGCCCCGCTGATCGCGGTGCATGCGTGGAGCGAAATCAGCGGCTTCGATCTGGAAGTGGCCGGGTGGAACGCGATCCGGCAGCACGAGGACGTGGTACTGGCCGAGGGCCTCGCGGGATTCGCCGAGGAATTCCCGGACGTGCGGGTCGAACGGCATATCCGCTGCGACACCCCGGTCCGCACCCTGCTCGACTTCGCCGACGGCGCACAGCTTCTCGTGGTCGGCTCGCACGGCCGCGGCGGCTTCGACGCGATGGTGCTCGGTTCGGTGAGCACCGCCGTGCTGTACGCGGCCACCTGCCCGGTGCTCGTGGTCCGATCCCGGCCGGCGACCCGATGACCAGCACAGACGCCTCGCGGTTCACCCGGCGCGAATTCCCGGAGGACCATCCCCACGGTTCGGCGCCGAGTGGCGTGCGGGTTCCGGCCCCCGTGGGACGGCCCGGGCAGACCTCGGCGATGATCGTGATGCGGGACCTGACCAAGTCCTACGGCCGCTCGCCCGCGCTGGCGGAGGTGAGCCTCGAGGTTCCCGACGGTGTGATTTTCGGCTACCTGGGACCCAACGGCGCGGGGAAGACGACGACCATTCGCATGCTGGTCGGTCTGATGCGCCCCACTCGCGGCTCGATCACCGTGGCCGGGGCCGACGTCGTGCGCGAGCGGTCGAGAGCGCAACGCCACATCGGTTATCTCCCAGGCCAGTTCGTCGCCTATCCGGACCTGACCGCCCGGCAGTACCTGAGCTACCTCGCCCGGTTGCGCGGCGGCGTCGAAGCCGCGGTGCTCGAGCGCCTCGTCGAGCGCTTGGATCTCGACACCTCGGTGCGGATCGGCGCCATGTCGCACGGCAATCGGCAGAAGGTCGGCATCGTGCAGGCCTTCATGACCGAGCCGGACCTGCTGGTGCTCGACGAGCCGACGCAGGGACTGGACCCGCTCATCCAGCGGGAATTCCTGACGATGCTGCGCGAGGTCCGGGATTCCGGGCGCACGGTGTTCCTGTCCTCGCACGTGCTCTCGGAGGTGCAGGCGGTCGCGGACACGGTCGCGATCCTGCGTCACGGCCGGTTGGTGGAGGTGCGGTCGGTCGCCGAGCTGACCGCGCAGTCGCTGCGCCGGATCGACCTCACCTTCGATGCGGCGCTACCGGATCCGACGCCGCTGCGGGCGGTGGAGGGGGTCCGATCGGTGGAGCGCGGCTCCGGTCATGTCTTACACGTCGAGGTCGACGGATCGACGGCGGAGCTGCTGAAGGTCGTCGCACCGTATGGCGTGTCCGACATCGTCAGCCACGAACCCGACCTCGAGGATGTCTTCCTCACCTACTACGGACAGGATCGCTGATGTTCGCCACGGTGTACCTGAAGTGCCTGCGTGATCAACGTCGCGGCCTGATCGGCTGGGGCATCGGCATCGTGGCGCTGGTGCTGCTGGAATCGGCGCTGTGGCCGTCGATCTCACACATTTCGGGCCTGAAGGAGATGCTTGCCAGCTATCCGGAATCCCTGCGCAAGCTGTTCGCGATCGAGGAATTCACCAGCGGCACCGGATTTCTCAATACCGAGCTGTACAGCATGATGCTGCCCATCCTGTTCCTGGTGTTCGCGATCTCGCGCGGCGCTCGCGCCATCGCGGGCGAGGAGGAGTCCGGCACGCTGGAGGTGCTGCTGATCACCCGGGTGACGCCGATGCGCCTGCTGCTGGAGCAGAGTGCGGTGCTGCTGACCGGGCTCACCATGCTCGGGGCCGTCCTGTTCGCCGCCGTGATCGGATGTTCCGCGGTGTTCGGGATGCAGGTCGGCATCAGTGCGGCCGCGACCGGCTCGGTCGCGATGATCGCATTGGCCGCGCCGTTCGGAGGACTGGCCCTGGCGATCGGCGCGGCCACCGGCCGACGGCGAGTGGCCCTCACGGGCGCGAGTGTCGCCGCCGTCGGCGCCTACGTCCTGTTCGCGGCCTCGCGGATCGTGGAGGCGGTGCGGCCGTGGGGACCGTGGTCGCCGTTTCACCA
>NZ_JBHWHH010000088.1:0-30322 GCF_042732555.1 Nocardia sp. NPDC059764 | reverse complement strand
GCTTCCCTGTGGGGAAGCGGACCGGTGTGTTTTCTGGGGAGAGTGCGGGAACCGCTTGCCATTCGGGAAGCGGTTCCTTTCTTTTTGTCCGGGTACTGGCCGGTAATGCCAAAACTGGACGAGTGTGACCAAACTGAAACCCCATATGTCCAAATGGAATTGGCGTGTCGCCCGGCAAAAGCGTTAGCGTGTACGAGCTATGAGGGATGCTGCGACAACAACTTCCGGGGCTTGGCGGATCGACGACCGGACCGCGGTGACTTTCCGCGACGCGGCCGTGGCCTGGTCCTTGGCCGCCCACGAGGTACTGGCCGAATGTGCTTCCGGCTACGGACATTTCGTCACAGTGAACGAACTGGCCGAGCGTGTTCAGGAGATGTCGGGCATTCGCACCGACGCGCCGACCCGCACCTGGATGGACGCCATCCTGCGCAAGGTCGCGCGCCGTTGCCACAATGCCGGCGAACCGCCGCTGACCGCCCTGTGCGTCAAGCAGAATCACAAGGTCAGCGACAGCTACAAGTACGTGCTGGAGCTGGCGCACCTGCCGATTCCCGCCGACCTCGAGGTGCACGCCGCCTACGCCCGGTGGCAGTGCTACGCCGCTTATGGTGCGGACATCCCGACCGACGGTGGCATTCCGCCGCTGATTCCGCGCAATGGCGGCGCGCCGCGCCGGGTCACCGCGGCGGCCGCGGCGCCGGTGGCCAAGCCGGAGCCGGAGGCGCGGAAGGCCGTGTGCGTCAACTGTTTCACCGAGCTCCCGGCCAACGGCGTCTGCTACTACTGCTGAGAATTACGGCGCTGATCGAGCGCGATCGGTGAGTTCGCATGCTCGACAATGTTTCGCGGATCGCCATTATTGAAGTCAGACCCCGAGGTCTGAGTATTTCGAACGTGTTTGCGCCAATGCTGGTCAATTAGGCATCGCCGCCGGTGTCGGTCCGACCGCCGCGCCGTCACCTCGGGCACTGCCTCGGCGCGGCCCCGGATCCGGTTGATCGGTGCTGCGCCGACTGTGCGTTCCTGTCCGGGGCCGGTGAGTTCCTACTTGGGGCCGAAGAGGTTCTTGGGCGGACGGTTGGAGGCGGCGCGGCGCGCGGCGTCCTTCTCCTTGACCCGGTCGGCTTCCTTGCGGACGGCCACCAGGTTCTCGCGTTCGCGGACCAGCCATTCCGGCGGGTCGGCGAGGAGGGCGGTGATCTCCTCGGCGGTGAGCGCGTCGGACACCCCCGCGCGGCCCAGGCCGGAGTTGGAGATGCCGAGCTTCCGGGCCACCACATCGCGCGGGAACGGGCCGTTGGCGTACAGGTCGGTCAGCCACTGCGGCGGGTTGGCGCGCAGTTCGTCGAGCTGAGCGCGGGTGATGGGTGAGCTCTGGAACTCCTCCGGGGTAGCCGGGAGGTAGATGCCGAGTTTGTTCGCCGCGGTCAGCGGCTTCATGGTCTGGGTGTTCTTGTCCGGGCTCACCGGTCCAGCGTATCGGGCGGGTGGGGAGAACCCGCTGGCCGGTGCAATAACCTGGACCCCATGACAGGTCAGGGCCGGTTGGAGTCCATCGACATCACGCGTCTGCGCTGGTTCGTCGCTGTTGCCGAGGAGTTGCACTTCGCCCGGGCGGCGCGTGGCCTGGGCATTTCCCGGCAGCGTTTGAGCGGCACGGTCATCGAGCTGGAGGAAGAGCTCGAGACCAAGCTGTTCGTGCCCGGTGCGCAGCCGACCCAGTTGAGCGAGGACGGTCACGCGGTGCTCGAACAGGCCCGAGCGCTCATCGCGGCCGCGCCGCCGGAACCGGTCGCCGCCCCGGAGGCGGTGGATCGCCTGCGCGTCGGTTTCGTCCCGGGCGTGACCGTCACCAAGTGGGAGCGCATCTGGGGTGAGCGTTTCCCCGAGGTCGCCCTCGACCTGATCCCGGTTCCGATGAAGGAGCAGGAGTCGGCGCTGCGCACGGCCGCGGTCGACATGTGCTTCGTGCGCCTGCCGATCGACCGTGACGGCATGAGCGCGATCCCGCTGTACCGCGAGGTCCCGGTGGTCGTGGTGCCCAAGGACCATCCGATCGCCCTGTTCGATCAGGTCGCCACCGCCGATCTGGCCGACGAGCGCATGCAGGACGCCGCCGACCTGGACGACGCGGCCATGACCATGGAACTGGTGGCCGCGGTGAGCGGCGCCGCCATCGTCCCGCATTCGATCGCCCGCCTGCACCACCGCAAGGATCTGGTCTATCGCACGGTCACCGATGTCCCCGAGACCGAGATCGCACTGGCCTGGCCGACCGCCGCCACCACCGAGCTGGTGGAGGAGTTCGTCGGCGTGGTCCGCGGCCGCTCCCAGCGCAGTTCCCGGTCGCCGTCGGGGCAGCAGCCGGACAAGCAGGCCAAGCAGCAGTCCGCGCCGAAGCGCAAGCCCGCCCCCGCGAAAAAGCCCGCGGCAGCGGCCAAGTCGAAGCAGGGGGCCGCGCGGAAGCCGGGTAAGCGGCGCGGTCGCTGACCGGTTCGGGGGTCGACCTGGAGAAATCTCAGGGTCGACTCAGGGTTGCTCTATACGTATACGTCTACTTATAGTGACGTAAGACGGCGTTCCGCCGTCGGGTATCGCTGAGATCGATTGCGGCACACCGGATGTGAGAGCCGGGGTGCCGTGTCGTACACGCATGCCCATATAAGCATCTACGAATGATTCGGAGCGTCTCATGGCCCTCGAAATGGACAAGCCCGACACCGACCTGGTCCCGGATCCCCTGCCCGAGGGTATGTGCGAGGTTACCCTCCGCGTCGGCCCGGGCGGCCGCCGCACCCAGCGTTTCGTCGGCCGCCCGCTGGCGGACGGTCGTCACGTCACGGGGGAGGGCAGCGAGACGGTGCAGGTCTTCCTGAGCCGCAAGGGCAAGCTGGTCGTGCACCGCCACTACCTGGAGTGGACCGACTTCGCGCAGGCCTCCAAGGATGTCGCGCGGGAGCGCAAGGAGGAGTTCCTCACCGTCCGCAAGAATTCCGACCAGTCGGATCTTTCGGTGATGGCGGACTGGCTCAAAGGATTCGGGGGGTGGCGAGAATTCCTTCAGTTGGATAAGGATGGATACGGCGACTTCACTCTCGACATCGTGGATTCGCTGGGGGAGTTGCGGGATCGTATTCCCGCCAAGGTCTATCGCGTCGTCGCCGACGTGCTGGAGAACCCGGCCTCGCAGGTCCTCGACATCTGAATAGCGCGGCCGAACCCCGAAAGGACTTCTCCCGCATGTTCTCCCGCTTGGGACGCTTCGTCGTCCGATTCCCGTGGCTGGTGATCGGCGCCTGGCTCATCGCCATCGTGGCGGTCGTCGCCACCGCGCCGAAGCTCACCGCCACCACCGAACAGTCCGATTTCCTGCCTTCGCACTACGAATCCGTCCAGGCGATGGAGTTGCAGCAGAAGGCCTTCCCGAACAGCAACACCCCGGCCGCGCTGATCGTCTTCGAGCGCTCCGACGGGGCGCCGCTGACCGACCAGGACGCGGCCGCCATCGCCGCGACCGCCACCAAGCTGTCGGAGCGGAACATCAAGGACGTCACCGGCGTCCAGGCCCTGCCGCCGTCGGAGACCAAGGCCATCGGCGTGGTCGCGGTCGGCATGACCAAGCAGACCGACGCGGCGGCCAAGAACCAGACCGACGCGGTCAAGGCGCTGCGTGACGCGCTGAAGGAGCAGGTCTCCGGCACCGACCTGAAGGCCGGCGTCACCGGTACCGCGGCCCAGATGCTGGATCAGCAGGATTCCAGTCAGAAGGGCCTGGCCATCATCGGCATCGCGACCGTGGTGCTGATCCTGGTGCTGCTGCTGGTCATCTTCCGCAGTCCGATCATCGCGCTGCTGCCGATCATCGTGATCGGCATGGTGTCCGCGCTGGCCAACGGCGTGATCGCCGCGGCCAGTGAGGCATTCGATCTCAAGATCGACAACTCGGTGCAGTCGCTGCTGGTCGTGGTGCTGTTCGGCGTCGGCACCGACTACATCCTGTTTCTGATGTTCCGCTACCGGGAGCGACTGCGGGCCGGTGAGGACCCGAAGACGGCCATGGTCAGCTCGGTCACCCGGGTCGGCGAGGCCATCACCTCGGCCGCGGCGGCGGTGATCATCGCCTTCGGCGCGCTCACCCTGTCCACCCTGGGCATGTTCCGGTCCATGGGCATCGCCCTGGCCATCGCGGTGGCGGTGGCGCTGCTGGCGGGTCTGACCCTGGTTCCCGCGATCGTCTCGCTGTTGGGCACCAAGGTGTTCTGGCCGTCGAAGGCCTGGCAGACCGAGCCCGAGGGCGCGCGGTTCCGGGCGGTCGGCAATGCGCTGGGCAAGCGTCCGGCGGTGTTCGCCGCGGTGTCCGGCGGCGTGCTGCTGGTGCTGGGCGTCTTCGCGCTGGGCTTCAACCCGACCTTCGATCTGAGCTCCGGCTCGACCTCGAACGCGGCCGAATCCACCGTGTACGGCAAGGAATTGCTCAAGGGCATGCCCGCGGGCAGCACCCAGCCGTCGCAGGTCTACCTGCGCGCCGAGCAGGGCACGCTGAACCAGGGCGAGCTCGACACCTTCCGGGCGGCGCTCACCGGTGTGAAGGGTGTGGGCCAGGTGTCGCCGGCGACGCTGTCGAAGGACAGCGCGGTGGCCGAGTTCCAGGTGACCCTCGCCGACAAGCCGGAATCCGATGCCGCGCTGGACACCGTGAAGGGTCCGCTGCGCGATACCGCGCACAGTTCGGCCCCGGCCGGCACCACCGCGGTGGTGGGCGGTATGACCTCGGTGTTCGTCGACTTCCAGCACGCCATGAACCGTGACTACACGGTGGTGTTCCCCGTCGCGGGCATCCTGATCATGATCGTGCTGGCGCTGCTGCTGCGCAGTGTGGTCGCGCCCTGGTACCTGATGGCCTCGGTGTTCCTGGGCTTCGCGGCGACGCTGGGTTCCGCGGTGCTGGTGTTCCAGCGCATCCAGGGCGAGCAGGGTCTGATCTTCCAATTGCCGTTGATCATGTACCTGTTCGTGGTGGCGCTGGGCACCGACTACAACATCCTCATGGTGGCCCGTTTGCGGGAGGAGGCCCGGGAGGGCAACGATCCGCACGCCGCGGCGGCGCTGGCGGTGCGGCACACGGGTCCGACGGTGGCGGCGGCCGGTGTCATTCTGGCGGGCACCTTCGCCTCCATGATGCTGGCGGGCAATTCGGTGCTCTCCCAGATGGGTTTCGCGATCTCGCTGGGCATCACCATCGCGGCGTTCGTCATGGCGATGTTCTTCACGCCCGCGGTGACGGCTCTGGTCGGCCGCTTCGCCTGGTGGCCGGGGCACGGCGGGGATGCCGAAAAACCGCCGGTGTGGGATGCCGAATGGCCGGAAACCGATGTGGTAAGCGGACAATCGCGACACTAAGTTTCGAATAGGTATCCGAATAGGCCGGCCCGCTTCTCCCTTCGAGAAGCGGGCCGGTTCGCTGATACCGTCTTCGTCAGTCGATTCCCGGTGGCAGTGGGATCGCCTGGTGAGGGGATGAATGAATGAGTAAGTCCGACAGTGCTGTTCAGGAGGGGGCCTGTACCGGCAGCGACCGGTATACGGAAGGCTTCCAGGTATTCGAGCAATGGCAGTTGCGGCGATACCACAATGAGCGTCATCTGAAGCATCCGGTTCGCAGCCTGCGCCTGGGCTGGCGGTACCTGACGCTGAGTCACTATTTCGGTGCGGTGCCGCCGATTCGGCTCTGGTGGCGGTCCCGTTTCGGCGGACCGCGCGCTTTGCCCGACTTCACGTGTGTGGGAGCACTGAAGAGCGGAACGACCGATCTGGCAGCCTATTTGATGCAGCATCCGAGCGTGGTGGTGCCGCTGACGAAGGAGATCGGCCACGGTTTCCCGGCCGCCTGGGGTCCGTACCTACCGACCGAACGGGAGAAGGCGGCGGTCGCCGAGCGCACCGGCCGGGCGCTGGTGGGGCATTTCGATCCGCTGCTGCACGATGTGCCGCTGATCGACAACCTCCGCGAGTCCAGTCCGGGCGCGAAGGTCATCATCATGCTGCGCGATCCGGTGCGGCGGGCGTATTCGCACTACAAGTGGGATCTGTTCCTCAGTGGTGAGAACGGTTTGCGCAGTGGGCGTTACGGCGAGAACTTCGGCGAGTACGTGTCGCTGGCGCTGGGGGCCTTCCCGGGTCCGCCGCCGCCGACCATGCTGCCGACCATGCCGATGTTGGCGGCCGGGATCTACGTGAACTCGGTGCGGCGCTGGCTGGACACCTACGGCCGCGAGAATGTGCACCTGGTCGCGGCGGAGGACTTCTTCGCCGATGTGTCCAAGACGGTGTGCGGCATCCACGAGTTCCTCGGGCTGCCCGCGGTGGAGCCGGAGTTGCACGCGGAGGTGGTGAACCGCAATCCGCTGGAGTACCCGCCCGCCGAGGCCGAGTCGCTGGCCCGGTTGCGGGAGTTCTACCGCCCGTACAACGAGGAGCTGTTCGAGCTGCTGGGGCGCGATCTGGGGTGGAATCACCCGGCCTGAGCTGGTCTGACAGAAACACGTTTCACTTTTTTTGCGAAAGTGCCTCGGGGTGAACTGGACAACCGATACAGTTCGGCCCGACGCACAGACTCGGTTCGGCGTGGCCCAACCCGCCGAACCGACCCCGGGCCGGCTGACCATAATCCTCTGTTCCCAGGTCAGCCGGCCTCCTCTCCTTTCGTCGGAGGGGCCGCCGCTAGCGCACGGTCACGTGCCACACCACCGCGGCGGCCAGAGCGCCCGCGCCGTTCACCGCCCAGTGCAGCGCGATCGGCGCGAGCAGGCTCCCGCTGCGCCGCCGCAGCCAGGTGAAGACCACGCCCGCCCCGGCCGTCGCCAGCACCGCGAGCCCGATGCCGAGGATCTGCCCGGCCGGGCCGCTGCCCAGGAAGCCGGTGAGGCCCTTGTTGCCGCTGGTCAGTCCCAGTGACGAGGCGATGTGCCAGAGCCCGAACAACATCGACCCGGCGGCGAACACGCCGCGCGCGCCGACCACGCGATCCAAGGTGCCGTGCAGCACGCCGCGGAAGGCGAGCTCCTCCGGAATCGCGGTCTGCAAGGGGATGACGATCATGGACGCGATGAGCGCGCCCGAGACCGCGGCGTAGCGGTCGTTCAGGAAGAACGGCCGGGTGATGGGCAGGGCCGCGCCGATGGCCACGGCGGCCAGCACCACGCCCACCGCCGCCAGCGCCCAGACCGAGCCGCGCCGCCACTGGGAGGGGGAGAGTCCCAGCTCCGCCCAGCCCAGTCCGCGACGCCGGACCATGGCCACCAGCACCACCGCGGCAATCGGCACCGAGAGGATGCTGGCCCACTGGTTGGTGAAGTGTGCGATGAGGTTGGTGCAGGTCAATACGACGACCACGACGGCAACGTCCACGTAGGCGTGCAGCTTGTGGCCGGTCGGGGTGGGCGCTTCCGGCAGTGCCACCGCCGCGCCGTTATCGTTTCGAGACATCCCGGCCAGTGTACGAGCGAATTCTTGGAATCCGCTTCGATTGTGGTTAATCGCTCGCCCAGCCCGCGGGGTCGTCCCAGGCCCGCAGGGTGCGCGCGGTTTCGAATCGCCGGGGCTCGCGGGTGACGGGGTCGGGGAACTCCAGCGCCGACGCCAGCAACTGCAGCGGCCGCGTGTAGTCGTCGACCGGCTTGTCGGTGAGTTCCGGGTAGAAGTCGTCGCCCAGGATCGGGATCCCGAGGCTGTTCATATGGATGCGGATCTGGTGGGTGCGGCCGGTCCGCGGTCGCACCCGGTAGCGGCCCAGCCCGTCCCGGTGGTCGAGGAGTTCGATCAGCGTCTCGGCGTTCGGCTCACCCTCGGTCTCGTAGGCCTTGAGCACCTGGCGTTCCTTGACGATGCGGCTGATGACCGTGCGCGGCAGCTCCAGATCGGGATCGAAGCGCGCGATGGCCTCGTACTCCTTGTGGACCAGGCGCTTGTGGAACATGGTCTGATACGCCCCGCGCCGAGCCGGATTGATGATGAAGAGGACGAGTCCGGCGGTCACCCGGTCCAGCCGGTGCGCGGGCACCAGATCCGGCAGGTCCAGTTCCCGGCGCAGCTTCACCAGGGCGGTCTGCAGGATGTGCTGGCCGCGGGGGATGGTCGAGAGGAAGTGCGGCTTGTCCACGATCAGGATGTCGTCGTCGCGGTGGACGATGCCGATGGGGAAGGGGACCTCGGTCTCCTCGGGCAGATCGCGGTGGAACCACACCGCGCCGCCGGGCGCGTAGGGGGTGTCGAGGGCGATGGGTCCCGCCAGGTCCACGATGCCGCCCTCGAGCAGCAGTTCGTCGATGCGTTCGGGCCGGACCCGGGGCAGCCGTTCCACGAGGTGGTCGCGGATGGTCGCCCAGTCGCCCTCCTCGGGTAGCCGCAACCGAGCCGGATCCAATCCGTGCCGCTTCGGTAGCGGTGGTTGCTGCCTGCGTCTCACCTGGGAAACCCTAGCCCCCGGGTATGTCCGGATTGCGAGGTACGGTGGGCCGACGCCTGGAATGTCCGGGTCAGCGCAGTGATCGGGGGTCTCGTGTATCCGAACGACCAACAGCCTCAGGGCGTGCCGGGCCAGCCCGGTCAGCCGCAGCCTGGCCAGTACGGCTATCCGCAGCCCGGGCAGCCGGAATACGGTCAGCCCGCGTACGGCCAGCCGGACTACGGGCAGCAGCCCGGCTACGGTCAGCCTCAGCCCGCCTACGGTCAGCCGGATTACGGCCAGCCCGGCTATCAGCCGATGCCGCCCGGCTATCCGGTGGCGCCGCCGCCCGCGCAGGGCACCAATGGCTTCGCCATCGCCGCACTGATCTTCGGTCTGCTCGGTACCTGTCTGCTCGCCGTCCCGTTCGGCGTGATCGCGCTGAATCAGACCAAGCAGCGCAATCAGGCCGGGCGCGGCCTGGCCATCGCCGGTCTGATCGCCTCGGGTCTGTGGGTCGTGTTCGCCGTGGTCATCGTGGCCATCGCCGCGGTGACCGATTCGAACACCACGGCGGCGCAGGACAATACGACCCGCACCTCGGCCCTGTCGGATTCGCCGACCTCCATCTCCATCGACGAGGTGAAGACCGGTGACTGCGTGCAGACGGTGGAGGAGAACAACCACATCCGCAAGGTGACCGTGCTGCCCTGCGATTCCCCGCACGACGGCGAGGTGATCACCCAGGTGCACTTGCCGGGTTCGTGGCCGGGTTCGGGTGACGCGTCCTTCGACAAGGCTAGCGAGGCCTGCCAGGTGC
The DNA here is from genome assembly GCF_042732555.1 of Nocardia sp. NPDC059764. Lineage (NCBI taxonomy): Bacteria > Bacillati > Actinomycetota > Actinomycetes > Mycobacteriales > Nocardiaceae > Nocardia > Nocardia sp. NPDC059764. The sequence continues at coordinate 21,056 of NZ_JBHWHH010000088.1, read as the reverse complement.
AGCTGGACAAGCTGCTGGCCTCGAGCCCGGTGGTCGACAAGCTGGAGTCGTTCATCCTCTATCCGGCGAACGAGACCCAGTGGAACAAGTCGAACGGCCGCGCGACCTGCATGGTGCACAACGCGGACGGTTCGAAGCTGACCAAGAAGGTGCCGCGCTGACCCTCGGTGTGGTCGTCAAGCAAAAGTTAGCCTAACCTATCTTCTCGCCGGTGTTCGTGGGAGCGCCGGACGGATGAAGGTGGAAGGCGGACTGATGACGGTCGAGTCACCGCCCGCGGTCGAGGCGGGCCCCGAGCCGAGCGGGCCCGACGCGAAGGCCGAGGCGAAGGCGCGGCGGCAGGCGGAAGCCGCCGCCCGCAAGGAGATCCTCGCGCCGGTGCGCGGGCCGCTCACGGCCGCCGGGCTGATCGTGGCCGTGGCCGCCGTCTGCTCGGTGGTCCCGTTCCTGCTGATCGTCTCGGCCTGCCGCGAACTGCTGCGGGAGGTCCCCGACACCGATCGGGTGTGGCGGCTGCTGCTGCTCGCGGTGCTGGTCCTGGTGGCCCGCGCGATCCTGCAGGCGGTCGCGTTGACCTGGTCGCACGCCGTCGACGCGCGCTATCAGCTGACCCTGCGCCGGCTGCTGGCCGACAAGCTGACCCGGGTGCCGCTGGGCTGGTTCGGCGCCCGCGCCGCCGCCGACGTGAAGAAGTACCTGCAGGACGACGTCGAGGCGCTGCACTACCTGGTGGCGCACGCGCGCCTGGACTTCATCGGTTCGGTGACCGCGCCGCTGGTGACCCTGGTGTACCTGGCCACGGTCGATTGGCGGCTGACCCTGGTCCTGCTGATCCCGCTGATCGTGTACGCGCTGTGCATGCGCGCCATGCTGGACGAGCCCGGCCGGGAGCGGCTGCTCGCCTACAACTCCGCCGAACAGCGCACCCGCGCCGCCACCGTCGAATTCGTGGACGGCATCCAGGTGGTGCGGGCCTTCGGGCGAGCGGGCAAGGCGCACAGCGAGTTCCGCGCGGCCGTCGAGGAGCAGACCGACCGGCTGCGGCGGCTGAAGCTGCCCGTCATGACGGTGCAGTCGATCTCCGACACCGTGGTCTCCCCGGTGTTCGTCATGCTGCTGGTCGTGGTGGCCGGGCTCGCGGGTGTCGGCCCGGACTGGCTGGAGCCCCTCGACCTGCTGCCGTTCCTTCTGGTCGGGCTGGGCCTGGGCAGTTCGCTGCTGGGCCTGGGCTACGGCACGCAGGCGCTGCGCACGGCCGGTGACGCCGCGCTGCGTCTGCACGAACTCATGCAGACCGCGGAATTGGCTTCCGGCGCCGGGGAATCCGCGGCGCCGGACGCGCCCGCGGGCTTGATCCGTTTCGAGGGCGTGAGCTTCGGCTACCGCGCCGATCATCAGGTGCTGCGCGGCGTCGACCTCGAGCTGGCACCCGGCACCATGACCGCCCTGGTGGGCCCGAGCGGCTCCGGCAAGTCGACGCTGGCCAAGCTGCTGCCGCGCTTCTACGACGTGGACAGCGGCCGGATCACCATCGGCGGCAGGGATATTCGCGACATCCCGAGCGCGAAGCTGTATCGCACGGTCGGCTTCGTCTTCCAGGACGTGCGCCTGATCCGCGGCACCATCGCCGACAATCTGCGCCTGGCCCGCCCCGAGGCCGACCTCGCCGAGCTGGAACGCGCGGCCCGGGCCGCCCGCATCCACGACCGCATCACGGCGCTGCCGCGCGGCTACGACTCCGAGATCGGTGTGGACATCGTGCTGTCCGGCGGTGAGGCGCAGCGGCTTTCGATCGCCCGCACGCTGCTGGCCGACACCCCGATCCTGGTGCTGGACGAGGCCACCGCCTTCGCCGACCCCGAATCCGAGGCCGCTGTCCAGGACGCGCTGGCCGAGCTGGTGGCCGGCCGCACGGTCCTGGTGATCGCGCACCGCCTGCACACCATCACCGGTGTGGACCGAATCCTGGTGCTGAAGAACGGAACCCTCGTCGAGCAGGGCGATCACGCGAGCCTGCACGCCGCCGGCGGCCTGTACCAGCGGCTCTGGGAGATCAACGCGGCGACCCTGGCCGATGTCGCGGCCACCGACCGTCCTGCCGCTCCGGTTCGCGCCGATGTCGAGGAGGCTCTCCGATGATCCGCAAGGTGCTCGGCCTGGTGCCGGGCGAATTCGCCGCGCTGACATCGCGATTGCTGCTGGCGATCGTGGCCCAGGCGCTGTCGCAGGCGGCCGCGTACGTGCTGCTGGTGCCCGTGCTGAAGGCCCTGTTCGCCCAGGATCTGGGCCGGGCCTGGTGGTGGACGCTGTGGCTGGCGCTGGCCGTGGCCGGGGTGGTGGTGTTCGGCTATCTGCAGTCGGTGCTGGGCCTGCGGGTCGGCGTCGGCATGCAGCACGGCCTGCAGACCCGGCTCGGCGATCATCTGAACGCGTTGCCGCTGGGCTGGTTCGACGACCGGCACGCGGGTGAGCTGTCGCGGGTGATGGTCGAGAACGTCCGCGAGGTGCAGGGCCTGATCGCCTATCTGCTGGCGAAGATGCTGACCGGCGTGCTGGTTCCGCTGGGCGTCGCGCTGGGCATGCTGTTCGTGGACTGGCGGATCTCGCTGGCCATGCTGGTGACCGCACCGGTGCTGTTCCTGGTGAACCTGTGGGCCAACCGTTCCTATGTGACGGCCGACGAGCGCATGCACGAGGCCGCGACCGAGGCGAACGCCCGGGTGCTGGAATTCGCTCAGGCGCAGCCGATGCTGCGTTCGCTGGGCGCGGTCGGCGCGGGTAACCGGGCGCTGGACGCGGCCCTGGCGCGCCAGCGCACCGCCGCCCACGGCATGCTCGTCGCGGCGGTGCCCGGTCTGATCGGGTTCGCGCTGGTGGTGCAGGCCGTCTTCCTGGTGCTGGTGTACCTGGTGGTGGGCCGGGCCACCGACGGCGCGATCTCGGCCGCCGCGGCGATCGCCCTGATCGCGGTGAGCGCGCGCTTCATCGAGCCGCTGACCCAGGCCGCCCAGCTGGGTGGCGCGTTGCGCACGGCCGCGGCCGCCGCCGATCGGGTGAGCGCGCTGCTGGCGGAACCGGAACTGGCACAGCCGGATTCCCCGGTCGAGCACGCTGCCGCGCGGGTGGAGTTCGACGGCGTCACCTTCGGTTACGGCCCGGGCAAGACGGTCCTGGAGGACATCTCGTTCACCGCCGCTCCCGGCACCACGACGGCCATCGTCGGTCCCAGTGGCGCGGGCAAGTCCACGCTGCTGCGGCTGGCGGCCCGGTTCCACGACGCGGATTCGGGCCGGGTCTCGGTCGGCGGCCACGATGTCCGTGACCAGCCCGCCGAGTCGCTGCTGAGCCGGTTGGCGCTGGTCTTCCAGAGCGTCTACCTCTTCGATCGCTCTGTGCTGGAGAACATTCGGGCGGGCCGCCCGGACGCCTCCGACGACGAGGTCTTCGCGGCCGCGCGCACCGCGCGGGTGGACGAGATCGCCGAGCGGCTGCCCGACGGCTGGCAGACCGCGGTCGGGGAGGGCGGTTCGGCGCTGTCCGGCGGTGAGCGCCAGCGGGTTTCGATCGCGCGCGCCCTGGTCAAGGACGCCCCGATCGTGCTGTTGGACGAGGCGACCAGTGCGCTGGATCCGCACAACGAGGCGGCCGTGGTCCGCGGTGTGCACGAACTCACCCGGGGCCGCACGGTACTCGTGGTGGCGCACCGGCTGGCGACCATCGCGCACGCCGATCAGATCCTGTTCATGGAGGCCGGTCGCATCGTCGAACGCGGCACCCACGCGGAGCTGATCGCCCTCGACGGCCGCTACGCCGCCTTCTGGAGCGAGCGCACCCGGGCGTCGGGCTGGCGTCTGGCTCCGGTCTCCGCCTAGCGGAACGGCCCCGGATCCCTTGGGATCCGGGGCCATTCGTGCGCGGGGCATGTGTTCTGTCCGATCTTTTCGTCTCAGTGCTTCGCAACCGCCGTCGGGCACTATAAGGTAAGGCTATGCAAACCTAAGTAGTTGGCGGGTTGTGCGAGGCAGGCAACAGTTGGGCAACTGGGACGGAGAACCGGTGGAGACACTTCTGGTGGTCGGCGCGGGGCCGAAAGCCCTGGCGGTAGCGGCCAAGTCGCGGGTGCTGCGGGATCTGGGCCTGCCCGCGCCGCGGGTGACGGTCGTCGAAGCCCGGACGGTGGGCGGCAATTGGCTGCCGACCGGCGGCTGGACCGACGGACGGCACCGCCTGGGCACCAGCCCCGAAAAGGATGTCGGCTTCCCGTACCACTCCACCTGGGCCCGCGGCCGCAACCGCGAAATCGACGAGGCCATGCGGGCGTTCAGCTGGACCGCCTTCCTGGTCGAGCACGGCACCTACGCCGAGTGGATCGACCGCGGCCGTCCCAGCCCCCAGCATCACGTGTGGGCCAAGTACCTGCGGTGGGTGGCCAGGCGTTGCGACATGGACCTGGTCCAGGGTTCGGTGACGGGCATCGCCGCCGCGGCCGACGGCTGGCTGGTCTCGGTCATAGACGCCGACGGCGGGGTCGACGAGATCGATTGCGACGCCGTCATGATCACCGGTCCCGGCCGCAGCGACCGCGCCCTGGCCGAGCACCCGAAGGTGCTCAGTATCTCCGAGTTCTGGGAGCTGGCGGGCCGCCGCGAGCTGCCGCCGTCCTCGCGCGTCGCGGTGATCGGCGGCGGCGAGACCGCGGGTTCGGCGCTGGACGAGCTGGTCAACCACGACATGCTGACGGTCTCGGTGATCTCGCCCAAGGCCACGCTGTACACCCGCGGGGAAAGCTATTTCGAGAACTCGCTCTACAGCGATCCGACCAAGTGGGCCGGGCTGGGCATGGCCGAGCGCCGGGATGTCATCCGCCGCACCGATCGCGGCGTGTTCTCGGTGCGCGTGCAGGAGAGCCTGCTGGGTGACAACCGGGTGCATCATCTGCAGGGCCGCGTCGTGAGCATGACCGAGCAGGACGACCGGGTGGCCCTGACCCTGCGCAACGATCTGCGCCCGGATCAGGTGCATACCTTCGATCTGGTGGTGGACGCCACGGGCGGGCAGCCGCTGTGGTTCCTGGATCTGTTCGATTCCGCCGCAACCGATCTGCTGGAGCTGGCCGTCGGCGGTCCGCTCGAGCACGGGCGGCTGGAGGCGGCCATCGGCTACGACCTGGCGGTGTCCGGGCTGGACGCCAAGCTGTATCTGCCGAATATGGCCGCCATGGCGCAGGGTCCGGGTTTCCCGAATCTCAGCTGCCTGGGCGAGCTGTCGGACCGGGTCCTGCAGCCGGTGGTGAATCCCGTTCCGCGCTACCGGATCTCGGGCAGGTCCGCCGCGGTCCGCGGCAGCGTGTAGAGCGAGATCCGACGGTCCGGTCGAATGTCGAAGTCGCCGAGGTGCTGCCACCCGATCTTCTCCAACGCCTTCCGCATGGGGGCGTTGCGGTGATCGGGTTCGCACAGCAGTCGGCGGCATTCGGGTTCGGCCGCCAGGACCGCCCGGCCGAGCTGCCGCATCCACTCCGACATGACGCCGCGGCCCAGGAGATTGGTGTCCGCGGTGGCGATGTGGAAGCCCATGTCGTGGGCGTCGGCGTCGTAGAGGCGGGCGATCTCGTCCTTGGCGGGCCGGTACAACTCCACATAGGCGACCTCGCGATTGCCCAGGTCGGGCCGGTCGAGCGCGGTGAAGTCGTATTCGAGAACGCAGGGGCGGGAGAAGGTTCCGGCCAGCTGGGTCGCGCAGTCGAGGCGACGGCGGTCGGTGTGCCAGGCCTGTTCCCAGGTCTCGAGCAGGTGCGGCCGGTGCATCCATTCGGTGATGGTCTCCGGGTCGCCGGATTCGACGTCCACCAGGCGCAGCGTGAACGGTGCGGGGAACTCGGGCACCACGGGTGCGGGGGCGCGGCGGATGTGGTCCGGAAGGTCCGTGAGTTCGCGCGCGAGGACGTAGGTCGTCCGGTTCATCGCTGTGGCGCTCCGTTCGTCGGTTAGCTTGATCACCCCAGTTGGTAAGGCTAGCCTATACTAACTAGACGGTGTTACGGTTGCCCGGACATTGCAAGGGGGACAAGCGGAACCGGCGGCTGATGCGGTCGGGTGGGTCGTAGGAGAGATGCGGACATGGCACGGGAACTCGGCTGGATCAGGCAATTTCAGGCCCCGAGTGCGGAATCCGCGCCACCGCTGCTGATCTTCCCGCACGCGGGTGCGGGCGCCTCCGCGTACCGGGTCTTGGCCAAGAAGATGGCCGCTGACTTCGATGTCGTGGTGTTCCAGTACCCGGGCCGCCAGGACCGCGCCCGCGAGGCCGCGGCGGAGACGCTGCCGGACATGGCCGCCGGAGCCTTCGAGGCCTTCCGGGACTCCGCGCACGACTCGGGTGCGCCGCTGACCGTTTTCGGCCACAGCATGGGCGCGATCGTCGCCTTCGAATTCGCCCGGCTGGCCGAGGCCGCCGGGTTGACCGTGCAGTTGCTGGCCGCCTCCTCGGCCGCCGCCCCCGCGCGCATCGCCGATCTGCCGAACCACCCCACCGACGACGAGGCGCTGCTCGACCACATGTCGGCGCTCAACGGCACCGGCGCGGAGGTGCTGGGCAGCCGCGACGTGCTGCGCATGGCGCTGCCGGTGATGAAGGCCGACTACCGCGCCTTCGACGCCTACTCCTGCCCGGCCGAGGTCGCCGTGGACGCCCCCATTCACGTGCTCGGCGGCGACGAGGACGAATTCGTCGCGCCGCGTGACCTGTTCGCGTGGGAGGGCCACTCCCGCGCGGGCATCCGGGTCACCATGTTCGCGGGCGGCCACTTCTACCTGGACCAGCACGTGGATGGCATCGCCGAACTGCTCGTCGCGGAGAAGAGCGTCGTCGCGTGACCGGTGTGGACTCCGGCGATCCGATCGTGATCGTCGGCATGGGCATCGAGGCGCCCGGCGGCGTGGACACCCTCGCGGAATTCTGGTCGGCGCTGGCCTCGGGCCGGGAACTGCTGGGACCGTTCCCGCGGGACCGGGACTGGCCGCTGGCGGAACTGCTGGGTCTGGGCGCCCAGGACGGCTGGGGCGCGGTCCCCGACGCGGGCGGCTTCCTCATCGGCGCGACCGAGTTCGATCCACTGTTCTTCGGCATCTCCCCGCGCGAGGCGGTCGCCATGGACCCGCAGCAGCGGGCCGGCATGCGAGTGGCCTGGCGGGCGCTCGAGCAGGCCGGGATCAATCCCGCCGCGGTGGAGGGCGATTCGGCGGGCTGCTGGATGGGCGTCTCCGTGATGGAGTACGGGCCCCGGGTGGCCTCGGTCAACGAGCACAGCGGCTACCGGGTCACCGGGACCGCGCTGGGCGCGGTGGCCGGGCGGATCTCGCACGGGCTGGGCCTGACCGGGCCTTCGATCAGCGTCGACACCGCGTGCGCGTCCGCCCTCACCGCCGTGCATCAGGCCGCCGCCGCCATCCGGGCGGGCGAGTGCGAATGGGCGCTCGCGGGCGGAGTGTGCGTCATGGGTTCGCCGGGCGCGTTCTACGAGTTTTCCAAGAACAACGCCCTGGCCTCCGACGGCCACTGCCGCTCCTACGCCGCCGACGCCACCGGCACGCTGTGGGGTGAGGGCGCGGGAGTCGTTGTGCTGGAACGGGAATCACGGGCGCGGGTGCTCGGACACCGGGTGTACGGACGGCTGCTGGGCTCGCGCGTCAACCACAACGGCAAGGGCGCGCCGATCGCGGTGCCCAGCGCGGCCGCGCAGGAACGGCTGATCCGCGACACCCTGGCGGTGTCCGGCATCACCGCCGAGCAGGTCGGGCTCATCGAGGGCCACGGCACCGGGACACCGGTCGGCGACCCGCTCGAATTGGCCGCTCTCGCCGCGACTTACGGCGTCGAGCGCGTCGACACCCCGCGTCTGGGCTCGGTGAAGTCCAATGCCGGTCACGCGCAGGCGGCCTCGGGTCTGCTGGCCCTGATCAAGGTGCTGCTGGCCGGGATGCACGGGCAGATCCCGCCCACCCTGCACGCCGAGCGCCCGACCGGCGAAATCGATTGGGACGCCACCAGTCTGCGGCTCGCCACCGAGCTCGAGCCGTGGTCCGCCGTGGACGGTGTGCGCTACGCGGCCGTGTCCTCGTTCGGTGTCGCGGGTACCAACGCGCACGCCCTGGTCGCCCTGCCCGAGCTGGAGGAAAGCGATGTGTAGCCACCGGCTGCCCGATGGCAGCATCCCCGTCCTGCTCTCGTCCGACACCGCCGACGGTGTGCGCGCCGAGGCCGCGGGCATCCTGGACTTTCTGGAGTCGCGGCCCGCGGTCACCCCGGATCGCGTGGCGGACATGCTGTTCCGCACCCGGACCGCCCGCCGGTACCGATCGCTGGCCATGGTCACCGGACGTGAGGAACTGCTCGACGCGCTGCGCGCCGTCGCCGCCGGGACCGCGCACGCCGCGGTGGTGGCCGGCGAGGGTCCCGCCACCGCGCGCCGGATCGGTTTCGTGTTCCCCGGCCAGGGCAGTCAGCGCCCGGGCATGGGCAAGCTGTACTACGAGCTGTCCCCGGCCTATCGGGCGGCGGTCGACGAGTGCTCGGGCCTGCACGCCGAACGCTTCGGCCACGACCAGCCGCTGCACTACCTGCTCGGCTCCGAGGATCGGTACCAGGACACGGTGTGGGAAGTACAGCCCGCCTTGATGTTCCACATGGCCGGTCTGGCCGCCATGTGGCGGGCCGCGGGCGTCGAGCCCGCCGCGACCGTCGGGCACAGCCAGGGTGAGCTGGCCGCGGGCGCGGTCTCGCGGGTGATGTCGGTGCGTGACGCCGTCCTGGTGGTCACCCATCGTGCGCGCCTGGTAGAGCGGCTGTCCCCGCGCGGCTTCTCCATGGCGGTGCTGGCCATGGACCGCGAGGACTGCGAGGCGCTGCTGGCGCGGAACTCGGGCTGGGCCGAGCTGTCGGTGGTGAACGCCCCGCACATCATGGCCATCTCCGGTGACCGCGAGACCATCACCGACATGGTCGCGGCGGCCACCGCCCAGGGCCAGTTCGCCCGCGAGATCGGTGTCGCCTACCCGGCCCACACCTCGATCGTGGCCGAGCTGCGCGAGGAGTTCGAGGGCTTCCTCGGCGGCGAGATGAGCAGCGCGACCTTCCTCGACACTCGAATCCAGTGCTATGGGGCGACCTTGGGCGCGCCCATCACCGCCGACCTGATCCAGGAACAGTACTGGTACTGGAACCTGCGCAACCGCGTCCGCTTCGACCGCGCCGTGGTGGCGGCGGCCCGCGACGGCGTCGACACCCTCATCGAGGTCGTCGAGCATCCGGTGCTGCAGCTGGCCCTCCAGGAGAACCTGACCCTGGTCCCGCCGGACCCGGCCCGCGGCCCCCGCGACTTCAAGGTCCTCGGCACCTCCCTGCGCACCGCGACCTCGCTGCGCGAGTTCACCCGCAACCTGGCGACCGTCGCGGTCCACGACCTCGGCTACGACTGGAATGCCCTGCGCACCGACGCCGCCCCGGCGCTCCCGCTGCGCGACTTCCCGCACACGGTCATGAACCCCAAGCGCCTGTGGGCCAACCCGGGCTACGCCCCCGACAAGATCACCGCCCCCGCCCCGGCCGTCCCGAAACCCCAACGCCTGGTGGAACACTGGACCCCGTGGGAGCGCCGCTCCCTGACCGCCCCGCGCCGCCTGGCCTTCGTCGACCCGACCGGCCGCTGCGCCGATCGGCTGTCGGCCTTGCTGGCCGCCGCCGACCGATACGGCGCGACCGCCACCGTCCTGACCCCGGCGGCGACTGCGTTGGCTCCCGCCGAGACTGCGCCGACTCCGGCCGCGCCTGCCTCCGGCGGCGACTCGGCGACCCCGGTGGATTCGATCGGGACCGAGCCGAACTTCGTGACCGGCAAGGGAACCGGCGGGGCCGCAAACCTGGATAGCGCGGCGAGCGAGACGCTCACCGCAAAGGTGGCTTCGCCACAGTCGCCCGAGGCGTTCGACAGCGTCGTGGTGCTGTGGCCCGCGCTGCCGGAGGAGTCCAGTGCGGCGGCCATCGCCGAGCTGAGCGAATTCTTCGCCGGGCGCGCCTGGTTGCCCGCGCTGGACGCGCTGCGCCCGGGCGGTGACTGCTGGCTGGTGACGGTCGGCGGCGAGCATGTGGTGCCCGAGGACCGGCTGCCGCAGCTGTTCCACGGCGCGGTGGCCTCCGGATTCCGGTGTGTCGGTGTGGAGAAGCCCGGCGTGCGGTTCCGGCACCTGGATCTCGCGGTAGACGCCGGGACCGCGGAGTCGAATCGGATGGTGGCGGCGCTGCATACGGCCGGTGAGCCGGAGGTCGCGCTGCGCGGTGGGAAGGTCTTCGTCAAGCGCCTGGTGGCCGACGAGTCCGAGCCGGGCGCTGCCGCCGATCTCGATCACGTGCTGATCGTGGGCGGCACCGGCAAGCTCGGCCTGCTGTTCGCGGAGCATTTCGCCCGGCAGGGCGCGGGCCGGGTCACCCTGGTCAGCCGGTCCGGCGAATCCGGTGCGGCCGCCGCGGATGTGGCGCGGGTGCGGGCCGCCGGAGCCACCGAGATCGTGGTCGAGGCCTGTGATGTGAATGCCGCCGCGGATGTGGCGCGCCTGGCGTCGAGCCTGGGGGAGCGGCCGGTGAGCCTGCTCGTCCACGCCGCCGTCAACTATGTGGACGCGGGCATCGAGGAGATCACCGCCGCCATGGTGGCCACCGCCGCCGCGTCGAAGGTGCTGGGCCTGGAAGCCGTGCTGGGCGCGGTGCCGTTGAGCGCGACCGGCCGGGTGCTGCTGTGCTCGTCCATGGCCGCGACCCTCGGTGGACGCGGGCAGATCCTGTACGCGGTCACCAACCGGATGCTGGATGTGCTGGCCCGCCGAGTGCGGGAGCGCGGCATCGACTGCTCGTCGCTGGAGTGGGGCCTGTGGAGTGTCGCGGGTCCGCTGGACGAGGCGGGCATGGCGCGGGTCGAGGGCGCCGGGGTCTTCCCGATGCATCCCGCCGACGCGATCGCCGCCGGATTCACCGGGCAGCCGACGGACGCCATCGTCATCTCCGCGGACTGGCCGTTCCTGCGCGATGTCATGGGCGCGTTCGGTCAGGCATCGGTGCTGTCGGAAGTGCCTGAGCCGGAACCGATCCCGGCGATCGTCGCCGCGGCGCCGGAAGCGCCCGTCGCGGCCGAGATCGCGCCGGCGCCCGTCGCTCCCGCGGCGCCCGCGCCGGTCGTCGCCGACCGCCCGCTGGCGGATCAGGTGCTCGCCGAGCTCGAACGCGTCATGGGCATCGACACCGGCGACAGCATCGACCGTTCGGTGCCGCTGGTCGCCCTGGGCCTGGATTCCTTGCAGGCCTTGGACTTCCGCAAGCGCGTGCAGGCGTCGCTGGACCGGGATCTGCCGGTCGCCGCGATTCTCGGCGGCGCGTCACTCGACGATGTCGTGCTGCTCATGGCAGCGAACACCAACTAAGGGCTAGGGGCCAGATTTCATGTCAGACACCGATGCCACCGTGGCCGGAAGCTCCGTCGCCGACCGCCGCCGGGAACTGTTGCGGCGCAAGCTGGCCGAGCAGGGCCTGGCCGTCGACACCGCCGCCCCGGTGCGCCGCACCGCGGCGGGGGAGCGGCGGCCGCTGTCGGCCGGTCAGCGCCGCATGTGGTTCCTGCAGACCCGCGATCCCGAGGACACCACGCTGAACATCTGCGTGGCGTACCGGTTGACCGGCGCGCTGGACGAGGAGCGGCTGCGGCAGGCGGTGGCGTCGGTGTTCGCCCGGCACGACGTGCTGCGCACCACCTTCGGTGTGGACGAGAACGGTGAGCCCTTCCAGGTGTTCACCGACGAGATCACCCTGCCCTGGCAGTCGCACGATCTGACCGACCTGGCCGAGTCCGCCCGCCCGGTGCGGGTGGAGGTGCTGGCCCGCCGGGAGTTCGGCCGCCCCTTCGATCTGGCGACCGAACTGCCGCTGCGGATCACGCTGGCGCGCACCGGAACCCAGGAGTGGGTGCTGCTGCTGTCGGCGCACCACGGCTGCTGGGACGACGACGCCTGGGGCGTGTTCTTCACCGACCTGAACGCCGCCTACAACGGCGCCGCGCAGACCGCCCCGCCCGCGCAGTTCGTCGACCTCGAGGTCCTCGACGCCCCCGCCGACGACGAGGCGGACATCGCCTACTGGCGGAACACCCTGCGCCCCTTGCCCGAACCGCTCGAGCTACCCGGCGCGGCCGTGGCCGCACCCTCCAAGCGCGCCGACCGCTGCACCGCGGCGCTGCCCGCCGACCTGCTCGACCGGGTGGACGCCTTCGCCCGTGAGCACGCGGCCAGCCCCTTCATGGTGCTGCTCGCCGGGTACGCCGCGCTGATCCAGCGCTACACCGCGGCCGAGGACTTCCTGGTGTCCATCCCGGTCACCAACCGTCGCTCGGCCGCCGCCGAACAGCTCATCGGCTACTTCGGCAACACCCTGCTGCTGCGCGAGACCTTCGCCCGCACCGAGACCTTCACCGGTCTGGTCGAGTCCACCAAGCGCACCTGCCTGGACGCCTTCGCGCATCAGGCCGTGGGCATCGACCGCGTCGTCCGCGAGGTGAACCCGGAGCGGGTCGCCGGCCGCGACGGCATGGATCAGCTGGTGCGCCTGGGCTTCAGCGTCCGCAAGAGCGCCGACGGTTTCGCGCTGCGCGAGGTCTCCTCGGTGCAGCTGGACGAGCTGGGCGCGCCGACCGCGCAGGTGCCGCTGGCCCTGGCCGTCGTCACCGAGAGCGCGCACGGCGCGGTGCTCGAGGCCGAGTACCAGGTGGACGTGCTGTCCGAGCCGCTGGTGCGGCGCATGCTGGAACACTTCGTGCGCCTGCTGGATCGGGCGCTGAGCGCGCCCGCCGCCCGCCTCGCCGACCTCGACATGCTGGGCGGCGACGACCGCACCGCGATCCTGGAGCAGTCGCGCGGCGCGCAGGCGCCCTCCGACGACACCACCATGGTCGACCTGTTCGAGGCCGCCGTCGCCGCCGGACCCGAGACCCTCGCCCTGGTGTCGGACGACACCGAACTCACCTACACCGCCCTGAACCGCCGTGCGAACCGCCTGGCGCACTGGCTGATTCGCGAGGGCCTGGGCGGCGAGGACATCGTCGCCCTGCGCATGAGCAATTCGGTCGAGTTCATCGTGGCCGTCTACGCCGTGCTCAAGGCGGGCGCGGCCTACCTGCCCATCGACCCCGCCTACCCGGACGACCGCATCGACTACCTGATCGCCGACGCCGCCCCGCGGCTGGTGCTGGGCCGGGTCGAGCTCGACGCCGCGGAGGAGGCCGCCGCCGGGCTGCCAGACACCGACCCATCCGACGCCGACCGCGTCCGCCCGCTGCTGCCGGCCAACCTGGCCTACGTCATCTACACCTCGGGGTCGACGGGCAAGCCCAAGGGCGTCCCGGTCTCGCACGCCGCGATCGCCGAGCACGTGGTCAGCTTCACCGCCGAATGGGGGATGACCTCGGAAGACGTGCTGTTGCAGTCGTCCTCGGTGTCCTTCGACGCCTCGCTGCTCGACATCTTCGTCACCCTCGCGCTGGGCGCGCGCCTGATCGTGCCCAAGCCGGAGGCGTTCCGCGACATCCGCTACGTCGCCGATCTGATCACCCGCCGCGGCGTCACCGTGCTGCACATGGTGCCGTCCATGCTCAGCACCTTCCTGCTGCTGCCCGAGGTGAGCGACTGGCGGGCGCTGCGTCACGTCCCGGTCGGCGGCGAGGCGCTGCCGGGCGAGGTGGCCGACAAGTTCGCGACCGTCTTCGACGCCGAACTGCGCAACCACTACGGCCCGACCGAGGCCGTCGTATGCGCCACCCATCAGCCGGTGTCGGGCCCGCAGGGCACCGGGATCGTGCCGATCGGTGTCCCCAATCAGAACGTGCACGCCTACCTGCTCGACGAGGCCCTGCAGCTGGTGCCCGCCGGTGTGGTCGGCGAGATCTACCTGGGCGGTGCGCAATTGGCGCGCGGCTACCTGGGCCGCCCGGCCCTCACCGCGAGCCGGTTCGTCGCCGACCCCTTCACCCCGGGCGCGCGCCTGTACCGCTCCGGAGACCTGGCCCGCCGCAATGAGTTCGGCGAGATCGACTTCGTCGGCCGCGCCGACGAGCAGGTGAAGGTGCGCGGCTTCCGGATCGAACTCGGCGAGGTGGAGTCCGCGCTGGCCGCGCACCCGACCGTCGGCCACTGCGTGGTCGTGGTGACCGAGGATCCGGTCGTCGGCGCCCAGCTGGCCGCCTACCTGGTGCCCGCCGCCGGCGCGACCGTGGACGTGGAGCAGGTCCGCGCCCGGGCCGCCGCCGCGCTGCCGGAGTACATGGTGCCCAGCGCTTTCGCCGTGATCGACGAGATCCCGCTGACCGTCAACGGCAAGCTGGACAAGCGCGCCCTGCCCGCCCCGGCCCCGGCCGTGGAGCGCGTGCACCGCGCGCCCGCCACCGCCACCGAACGCCGCCTGTGCGGGATCTACTCGCACCTGTTCGGCGTCCCGGTCGTCGGCGCGGACGATTCGTTCTTCGAACTGGGCGGCCATTCGCTGCTGGCGGCCCGCCTGGTCGCGCAGATCCGCGCGGAGTTCGGTGTCGAGCTGGATGTGCGGATCGTGTTCGACACCCCGACCCCGGCCGGTCTCGCGGCCGGTCTGGTCGCCCGGTTCCGTGACGAGTTCGGCATCGACCTCGACGCCATGGATGACGAGGACGAGACCGCCGAGCCGGTCGAAACTGTGGTCCCCGCACCGGTTTCCGGCCGCCCCGCCGTCACCGAACGGGAGCGCCCCGAGCGGCTGCCGCTGTCGTACTCGCAGCTGGCCATGTGGTTCCAGTACCGCATGGACGGCCCCAGCGCGGTCGGCAATCTGCCCTTCGCCGTGCGTTTCGACGGCGGCCTCGACATTCCCGCGCTGCGCGCCGCGCTCATCGACGTGGTGGCCCGGCACGAGGCGCTGCGCACCGGATTCGGTGAGCAGGACGGTATTCCGTACCAGGCGATCCGGGCGGCCGGGGAGGTCGCGCTCGACGTGACCGGCGTCGACCCCGAACTGCTGGCGGACGAACTCGCCGAGATCGGCCGCTACGCCTTCACCGTCGAATCCGAGCCGCTGCTGCGCGCCCGGCTGCTGGTGCTCGACCCGAGCACCCAGGTGCTGTCGCTACTGGTGCACCACATCGTGGCCGACCACGCCTCGCTGGGCATCTTGCTCGACGACCTGATCGCCGCCTACCGTGCCCGCGTCGAGGGCGGCCGGGCTCCGGAGTGGACTCCGCTCGCCGTGCAGTACGCGGATTACGTGCTGTGGCAGCACGATGTCTTCGGGCCGGGAACGGATTCCGCGGCGCGCGACTACGGCCGGGCGCAGCTCGAGCACTGGCGCGGCGCGCTCGCCGACGTCCCGGACCAGATCGACGTCGCGCCCGACCGGGCCCGGCCCGCGGTGCTCGGCAAGCGCGGCGAGGTCGCCACCTTCGCCGCCCCCGAGGCCCTGCGCACCGGGCTCGCGGCCCTCGCCGAGTCCTGCGGCGCAACGGAATTCATGGTCTACCAGGCCGCTGTCGCGACCCTGCTGCACAAGCTGGGCGGCGGCTCCGACATCGCCCTCGGCACCCCGGTGGCCAGCCGTGTCGACCCGGCCACCGCGCCGCTGGTCGGCCTGTTCGCCAATATGGCGGTGCTGCGCAACGACCTGTCCGGTACGCCGACCCTGCGCGACACCGTGCGCCGGGGCCGCGAGGTGGTGCTGGACGCCCACGCGCACCAGGAACTTCCGATCGAACGCCTGGTGGAGGCCCTCAACCCGGCGCGTTCCCGTTCCCGCAATCCACTGTTCCAGAGCATGCTGCACTTCCGCGGCGCGGACTGGGCCCCGGCGACGGTGACCGTGGCCGGCGCCACCACCGCCACCGTGCTGCCCGTCGACTTCGACGTGTCGTTCCTGGATCTCAATTTCTCGGTGAACGTCACCGGCGACGGCGGACTGGCCGTGCGCGTGGTCGCCAATGCCGACCTGTACGAGCCGGAGACCGTGCGGCTCATCGGGTCCGCGCTGGTGACCACCCTGGAGGCGTACGCGACCGCGCCCGACCGCACCGTGGTCGAGCTCGAGGTGCTGCCGGTCGCCGACCTGGACCGGCTGCTCGCGCCGCCCGCACCCGCCGCGCAGACCCTCGCGGTGGCCACCGGCGACCACTCCGCCACCGAACGCGCCCTCATCGACCTGCTGGAGGAGCTGCTCGAGATCGACGATGTCGAGGCCGACGACAACTTCTTCGCCCTCGGCGGCGACAGCGTCATCTCCATCCAGTGGTCGGCCCGCGCCACCGCGCTCGGCCTGGCGCTCACCCCGCAGCTGGTGTTCGAGCACCTCACCATCGCCGAACTGGCCGCCGCGGTCGACGCCGCCGAATCCATTGCCGCGCAAGCGGAGTCGATTCCACAGGAGGAATCCGCACCCATGAGCGCCTCCGGCCTCGACGCCGACGCCCTCGCCGCCCTGACCGCCTCCTGGGGAGCACGATGACCGCCGCCGCTGGAAGCCCGAGCGCCGCCGCCCCGCCGCGAATCGAGGACGTCCTCGCGCTGAGCCCGCTACAGGAGGGTTTGTTCTCGCTGTCGCGGCTCGCCGGCGACGGAATCGACCTGTACACCATGCAATTCGTGGTGGACATCGATGGCCCGCTCGACACCGGCCTACTGCGGCGCAGCGCCCAGGCCATGCTGGACCGCCATCCCAACCTGCGCGCCGCGTTCTGGGATGAGAACGTGCCGCGGCCGGTGCAGATCGTGCCCGCCCACGCCGAGATGCCGTGGACCGAAGAGGACGTGCGGCCCGAGGAATTCGACGATCTCGCCGCCGCCGAACGGCGGGTCCCGTTCGACCTGAGCCGCGGCCCCGCCCTGCGGGTGCTGCTGCTCACCGTGCCCGAGACCGGCGTGCGGCGCATGATCCTCACCGCCCACCACATCCTGATGGACGGCTGGGCGGTGGCGATCTACTTCACCGAACTGCTGGCCGTCTACCAGGCGGGCGGATCCGTTGCCGCACTGCCGAAACCGCGTCCGTACCGCGACTACATCGCCTGGCTCGGCGCACAGGACACCGCGGCCGTCACCCAGCGGTGGACCGACTACCTCGCCGAGCTGACCGGGCCGCTGCTGCTGGCGGGCGGCGCGCCGATCGCCGCCGACGCGGTGCCGGAGAAGACCCGGCTGCTGCTGTCGGCCGCCGACACCGAGGCCGTCCGGTCCTGGGCGGGCGCCCACGGCCTGACCCTCAACACCGCGGTGCAGTTCGCCTGGACGGTCCTGCTCGGCCGCCTCACCGACCGCCGCGACGTCGTCTACGGCACCACCATTTCCGGTCGCCCCGAACAGCTTCCGGGCGTGGAGGGCATGGTCGGGCTGTTCATCAACACCGTGCCGGTCACCCACCGCCTGGACCGCGAGCTGTCGGTGGTCGAGCAGTGCGCGCGCCTGCAGCGCGAATGCGCGGCCATGCGCGACATCGGCCACGTGAGCCTGTCGTCGGTGCAGCGCGCCGCCGGACACGGCACCCTCTTCGACACCCTGTTCGTGTTCGAGAACGCGCCCATCGACGACGCCATCCGCACCGTCACCGCCCCCGACGGGGCCCGGTTCCGGCCGGTCGAGATGGAATCCCTCGCGCACTACCCGCTCACCGTGGTCGCCCACATGAGCGGCGACGAACTGCTGGTCCAGCTCGAGGCCATGCCCGCCGCCCTGCCGTACCTGCCCGCCGAGGGCCTCGGCGAGCGGCTGCTCGCCGTGCTGCGTCAGCTGCCCGGAATCGGGTCGGCCACACCGGACGCGCTCAGCGTGCTCACCGACGCCGAGCGCGCCGTGTTCGCCGCCGCCGAGACCCCGAGCGGCGACCCGGCCGAGCCCGCCGATTCGGTGTGGGAGCTGTTCGAACGACAGGTCGCCGCCACGCCGGAAGCCATTGCGCTCCAGGATAGTTCGGGACTCCGGCTGACCTACCGGGAGCTGCGGGAGCTGGCGGCCCGCCAGGCGGTCGACTTCGCCGGATGCGGTGTCGGCGCGGAAAGCGTTGTGGCGCTGGTCATGCCACGCTCGCCACGCTCGATCATCGCACTGCTGGCCGCGTTCGCTGCGGGCGGCGCGTATGTGCCGGTGGACACCACCTTGCCCGCGTCCCGCATCGAATCGATCCTGCGGCAGGCGAACCCGGCGCTGGTGATCACCGATGCCGCCACCCGCGGCGACCTCGACCCCGAGGGCACCTTGCTGACCGGTCCGGTGCTGGTGCTGGACGATTCCCCTGTCGTGAAGGGACTTTCGGGCGAGCATATCGCGACCCCGCGGGTCGTCCGCCACCCGGATCAGCTCGCTTACCTCATCTTCACCTCCGGCTCGACCGGTGAGCCCAAGGGCGTCGCCGGAACCCAGGCCGCGCTCATGGCCTACTTCGCCGATCACCGTGACCGCGTCTACGGCCCGGCCATGGCGCGGCTGGGCCGCCCCCTGCGCATCGCGCACGCCTGGTCGCTGAGCTTCGACGCCTCCTGGCAGCCCATGGTCGGCCTGCTGGCCGGGCAGGCCATCCACCTGTTCGACGCCGTGGAGATGCGCGACGCGCACCGGTTGTGCGCGGGCATGATCGCGAGCGACATCGACATGATCGACACCACCCCGTCGATGTTCGCGCAGCTCAATGCCGCCGGACTGGTCGACCGCGAACTGCCGGTGCTGGCACTGGGCGGCGAGGCCATCGACGCCGCCCTGTGGGCGCGACTACGCGAGCTGGCCCTCAGCGCCGGCAGCGGACACGGCGGGACCGCGGTGTACAACTGCTACGGCCCGACCGAGACCACCGTCGAGGCCGTGGTCGCCCCCATCGCCGAATTCGAGACCCCGACCATCGGCACCCCCAATGCCGGAATGTCGGGCTATGTCCTGGATTCCATGCTGCGCCCGGTCCCCGGCGGCGTCGTCGGCGAGCTGTACCTGTCGGGTCCGCAGCTGGCCCGCGGCTACATCGGCCGCGCGGCAACGACTTCGGACCGGTTCGTGGCCGACCCGTTCCGACCCGGCCGCCGCATGTACCGCACCGGCGACCTGGTCCGGCACCTGCCGCACGGCGGCCTCGGCTACCTGGGCCGCGCCGACGCGCAGGTCAAGGTGCGCGGCTACCGCATCGAGATCGGCGAGATCGAGACCGCGCTGCGCCGGCTGCCCGGCGTGGACACCGCGGCCGTCACCGTGGTCCGCCGGGCGGGCGGGGCGAGCCTGGTGGGCTTCGTGGTCGGCCGGGCGGATCGGGTCGTGGACCCGGTGCGCACCCGCGCCGCGCTCTCGGAGAGCCTGCCCGCCTACATGATTCCGGCCCGGGTGCTCGCGTTGCCGCAGCTGCCGGTCAACGCCAACGGGAAGCTCGACGGTCCGGCCCTGACCCGGCTGGCCGAGGCCGCCCTGGCCGACACCGGCTCCGACACCGCGCCGCGCACCGCCACCGAGAAGGAACTCGCCGAACTGCTGGCCGAGCTCTTCGACGGCCGCGCGCCCGGCGTGGACGACGACTTCTTCGCCCTCGGCGTGGACAGCATCGTCGCCATCTCCCTGGTCAACAAGGCCCGCCGCCGCGGTCTCACCCTGACCCCGCGCATGGTCCTGGCCACCCCCACCATCCGGGAACTGGCCGCCGCTCTCGACGCGGCCGAGACCGCCGCCGCCGAGAAGGTCGCGGATTACGGTGCGGTGCGGCCGCTTCCGGTGGTGTCGTGGATGCACGAGTACGGCGACTACCGCCGCTTCACCCAGACCGCGCTGCTGCGCCTGCCCACCGGCATCGACCGGCAGGCCATCGAGGCCGCGCTTCAGGGCGTGCTGGACGGCTACGACACGCTGCGCTCCAGCCTCGCCGACACCGAGGACGGCCCGCGCCTGGTCACCGCACCGCCCGGCACGGTGCGGGCGGCCGACATCCTCACCCACATCACCGATCCCGCCGACACCGCCAAGGCCGTGCACAGCGTGGCCCGGGTCCTGATGGACGAGATCGACCCGCGCACCGGCGATATGGTGCGCGCGGCCTGGTTCTCGGGCACCGATCAGGGTGACGTCCTGCTGCTCACCATCCACCACCTGGCCGTCGACGTGGTGTCGTGGCACCTGCTGATCGCGGCCCTCGGCGAGGGCGGCGCGCTGCCGGAGTCCACCTCGTACCGGGAGTTCTCCCGGCGCATGGCCGAGCGCGCCGAATCGGCGGAAATCCTGTCCCAGAGCGCGTATTGGCGCGACCAGCTGGACGCCCCCGACCCGGCCATCGGCCGCCGCATCCCGTACCCGGACACCGACACCTGGTCGTCGCTGCGGGTCGCCACGGCCGTCACCCCGGTCCCCGTGACCGAACGGGTGCTGGCCTCCCTCACCCGCGACGAAGGCGTGCGCGAATTCCTGCTCACCGCCCTCACCGTCACCCTGGCGAGCTGGCGGCGCGAGCGCGCCCAGGATCCCGCGCACGGCGCGCTCATCGCGCTCGAGGGGCACGGTCGCGCCGACGACCTGCTCGGCACCGATACCAGCAACACCCTCGGCTGGTTCACCACCGTCTTCCCGGTCCGCCTGGGCGCGGGCGCGACGGTGGACATCGAACGCGCCGAACAGGATCCGGCGGCGGCCCGCGCCCTGCTGGACGCGGTGACCGCGCAGCTGTCCGCCATCCCGAACGGCGGCCTGGATTACGGCCTGCTGCGCTACACCACCGGCGTGCCGGAGCTGGCCACCGCGCGGCACCCGCAGGTCGAGTTCAACTACCTGGGCCGCGTGGACCTCAGCGGCCAGGCCGCCGACTCGTGGTCGCTGCTCACCGGCCCGCTCAACGAGTCGCTGCCGCTGGATCCGGAACCGGATCTGCCGCTGCGCTACGCCCTCGATGTCATCGCGGGCATCGGCTCTACCCCGGAAGGACCGCAGCTGACCGCGAATTGGCGCTGGAGCGAGACCCTGTTCACCGAGGCGGAAGCCACCCGCCTCACCGAACTGTGG
>NZ_JBHWHH010000087.1:0-30333 GCF_042732555.1 Nocardia sp. NPDC059764 | reverse complement strand
CATCTCCCATCGGGGGTTCGGGGGGCGAAGCCCCCTGAGAGCGATGAGAGTTATTCTGCGTCGATGATGAAGGCCTCGAGCTGGGCGCGGGCCACGTCGTCGGCCAGCTGCTTGGGCGGCGACTTCATCAGGTAGGCCGAGGCCGGGAGGACGGGTCCGCCGATGCCGCGATCCTTGGCGATCTTGGCGGCGCGGACGGCGTCGATGATGATGCCGGCCGAGTTCGGCGAGTCCCACACCTCGAGCTTGTACTCCAGGTTCAGCGGCACGTCACCGAAGGCGCGACCCTCGAGCCGGACGTAGGCCCACTTGCGGTCGTCGAGCCACTCGACGTAGTCCGACGGGCCGATGTGCACGTTGCGGTCGTACACCTTGCCCGAGAGCGGGCCCTCGAGGTTGGACGTCACGGCCTGGGTCTTGGAGACCTTCTTCGACTCCAGGCGCTCACGCTCGAGCATGTTCTTGAAGTCCATGTTGCCGCCGACATTGAGCTGGTAGGTGCGGTCCAGCACGACGCCGCGGTCCTCGAACAGCTTGGCCATCACGCGGTGGGTGATGGTCGCGCCGACCTGGGACTTGATGTCGTCGCCGACGATCGGCACGCCGGCGTCGACGAACTTCTGGGCCCAGACCGGGTCGGAGGCGATGAACACGGGCAGCGCGTTGACGAAGGCCACGCCCGCGTCGATGGCGCACTGCGCGTAGAACTTGTCGGCCTCTTCCGAACCGACCGGGAGGTAGGAAACGAGGACGTCGACCTTGGCATCCTTCAGCGCCTGGACGACGTCGACCGGCTCGGCCTCGGACAGCTCGATGGTCTGCGCGTAGTACTTGCCGATGCCGTCCAGCGTCGGTCCACGCTGCACGGTCAGACCCGACGGCGGCACGTCGGAGATCTTGATGGTGTTGTTCTCGCTGGCGAAGATCGCGTCGGACAGGTCGAAGCCGACCTTCTTGGCGTCGACGTCGAACGCGGCGACGAACTTCACATCACGGACGTGGTACGGACCGAACTTCACGTGCATGAGTCCGGGGACGGTCGAATTCTCGTCGGCGTCCTTGTAGTACTGCACGCCCTGAACCAGGGAAGATGCGCAGTTACCCACGCCGACGATGGCCACCCGAACTTCGGTGTTGATCTCACTCATGGCCGATATTTCCCTCTTTCTGTGGTGCCGCCTTCGTCGATTGCTCCGCAGCAATCAACTCGTTGAGCCAGCGCACTTCGCGCTCGCTTGATTCGAGACCGAGTTGATGGAGCTGGCGGGTATAGCGGTCCAGTTGCCCACTGGCTCGCTTTATCGCTTCCCGCAGTCCTTCTCGGCGCTCCTCGACCTGCCTCCGCCGCCCCTCCAGGATTCGCATCCGCGCTTCCGCGGGGGTGCGGCCGAAGAAGGCCAGATGAACGCCGAAGCCGTCGTCGGTGTAGTTCTGGGGTCCGGTGTCGGCGAGCAGTTCGGCGAACCGCTCCCGTCCCGGGTCAGTCAGGTTGTAGACCCGCCGCGCACGGCGCGTTGCCAAGCCCTGCGGACTCTCCTCCGCGATGAGGCCGTCGGCCTGCATGCGCCGCAGGGTCGGATACAGCGACCCGTAGGAGAAGGCCCGGAACGGGCCCAGCAGACCGGTGAGCCGCTTGCGCAGCTCGTAGCCGTGCATCGGCGACTCGAGGAGCAGCCCGAGGATTGCCAACTCCAGCACCGGGCTTCACCCCCTGACTGTTGTGTTCAGACCTAACCGATGGATGCAGTTCCAAACTATATCGCGCCGATATAGTTTGGCGAGCGCCACGCGACGTTTCCGAACGTGGCGACTGATCTCGTGCCGAGTGGGGTAACTCATCGGGTACCCCCAAAATCGGGTTGGCACCCGACCGCCGGCACGGGTTGACCAGTGGCAACGGCTCCCAGCGTCCGCAAAAGTCGCGGAGAGGCGGAACAGCGCGTGCGGGCCGAGGGCCACCGCAAGTACTCTGGGTCGCGTGCGAATACAGCGGCAGGTAGTGGACTATGCGCTTCGGCGCCGGTCCCTGCTGGCCGACGTCTACGCGGGACGGGTGGACGTCGCGGATGTGTGCGATGCCAATCCGTACCTCCTGCGGGCGGCGAAGTTCCACGGGCGGGGAAGCGAGGTCACATGCCCTATCTGCAGGAAAGAGCAGTTGACACTCGTCTCGTGGGTCTACGGCGACGGCCTGGGCGCCGTCGCGGGCTCCGCTCGCGCGCCGGAGGAACTGGTCCGGTTGGCCGAGACTCGGGAGGAGTTCTCGGTCCATGTGGTCGAGGTGTGCCGGACCTGTAGTTGGAACCATCTGGTGCAGTCCTATGTGCTGGGCCTAGCCCCGGCGCCGACGGGCCGACGCCGCACCGGCACCCGTCGTACGGCCGCCGAGTGAGAGGCCGCGTCGACTGCTGATCCGCGGGCACGCATGCCCGCCGCGGTACACCGACAGTGACCGCATCGAGCCCTGCCCGGGGACCCGGACCGTATCGAGAAGTAATTGGAGAGCCAGGCTGTGACATCGCCCTATGACGACGGACCGCACGGCGGCCGCCCCCGTGGCGGTTCGCAACCCGGCCCCGGTGGTTACCCGCCGCCGGCCCAGGGAGGACGGCCCGCGGGGCCGCCGCCCGGGGCGCGTCAGCCCATGGGACCCGGTGGCCCGCAGCGCGGCAACGGCGGCGGTCCCGGCGGGATGCCGCCGCGCGGACCGAACGGCCAGCCGCAGCGCGGGGGCGCGCCGCAGGGCGGGCAGCCGGCCCGGCGGCCCGGAACGCCGCCGCCCAGACCCGGCAATCCGGATGCGACCCGCAAGCTTCCGAACCCCGCCGCCGATCAGCGCGTGAACACCGGCGCGCGACAGGCGGTTCCGAATCACATCTCCCGGGCGGCCGCCGCGGACCGCACCCAGCGGGTCGCCGATCGCGGGGTCCGCGCGGGCGCCGCGGCGGGCGCGGGCGCGGCGACGCGGACCCGCCCGGCCGAGGGCAATCGACCGCCGACCGGCGGCCAGCCCGCCACCCGGCGTCCCCAGGGCGGCACCCCGCCCGGCCCGCCGCCGCGGCGGCCGGGCGGCAACGGTTCCGGGGGCGGCAAGGGCGCGCCTCGCAAGACCTCCATCTGGCGGATCATCCGCCGGACCATCTACGTGGGCATGGCGCTGGTGCTGGGCCTGGGCAGCACGGTCTTCCTGTACGCCTATTCGACGGTGAACGTGCCGCAGCCCGGCGACCTGAAGAACAATCAGGTGGCCACCATCTACATGGCCGACGGCAACTCGGTGCTGGCGAAGATCATTCCGCCGGAAGGCAACCGGACCGATGTCACGATCGACCAGATCCCGCCGCACGTCCGCAACGCGGTCATCGCGGCCGAGGACCGGTCGTTCTACACCAACCCGGGCTTCTCGATCCAGGGCTTCGGCCGCGCGTTCGTCGGTCAGCTGACCGGCAATTCGAGCGCCGGTGGTGGTTCGACGATCACCCAGCAGTACGTGAAGAACGCGATGGTCGGCAACGAGCACTCGCTCACCCGAAAGCTGCGTGAGCTGGTGATCTCGGCCAAGATGGCCAAGCAGTGGTCCAAGGACCAGATCCTGGCCGCCTACCTGAACACCATCTACTTCGGCCGCGGCGCGTACGGCATCGACGCGGCGTCCAAGGCGTACTTCAACAAGCCGGTGCAGGATCTGAGCGTGTCCGAGGGCGCGGTCCTGGCGGCCACCATTCAGCAGCCGTCGAACCTGGACCCGGAGAAGAATCCGCAGGGCGCGCAGACCCGCTGGAAGTACGTGCTGGACGGCATGGTCGACGGCGGCAACCTGCCCGCCGCGGACCGCGCGAACATGCAGTACCCGCCGGTGATCTCGGCCGCGGAGGCGCAGCACGACAAGACCCTGGACGCGGGCCCGGAGGGCCTGATCAAGACCCAGGTGCTCAAGGAGCTGGAAGCCGCGGGCATCTCCGAGCACGACCTGAACACCCAGGGCCTGCAGATCACCACCACGATCGATCAGAAGGCCCAGGACGCCGCCGTCAACGCGGTGAACAAGGTGATGGACGGCGAGCCGGAGCAGCTCAAGGCCGCGGTGGTGTCGGTGGATCCGAAGACAGGTGCGGTGCGCGCCTATTACGGCGGTTCCGACGGCCAGGGCTTCGACTTCGCGAATGCCGGTCTGCAGCCGGGCTCCTCGTTCAAGGTGTTCGGTCTGGCCGAGAACCTGGAACTGGGCAAGCCGCTCTCGACCATGTACGACAGCTCCTCGCCGTTCAAGGTCAACGGGATCGCGATCCACAATGTCGCCGATGAGAACTGCGGCATGTGCACCATCGCCGAGGCCACCAAGCGGTCCTACAACACCAGCTTCTACCGGATGATGCTGGACATGCCGGGCAACGGCCCGCAGAAGATCGCCGACATGGCGCACCGGCTCGGCATCCCCGCGAACGTCGACGGCATCGGCAAGACGCTGGTGGAGCCGGACGGCTCGTCGCCGAACAACGGTATCGTGCTGGGCCAGTACAACGTTCGCGTGCTGGACATGGCCTCGGCCTACGCCACGCTGGCCGCGTCGGGCATGTACCACGCGCCGCATTTCGTGACCAAGGTGGTCGCCTCCGACGGCACCGTGCTGATGGACCGCGGCGACGTGGCCGGTGAGCGCAAGGTCTCGGCGGCGGTGGCCGACAACGTGACCGACGCGATGAGGCCGATCGCGCAGTACTCGAACAAGCATCAGCTCGCGGGTGACCGCCAGTCGGCGTCCAAGACCGGTACCGCCCAGCTGGGCGACACCATCGAGAACAAGGACGCCTGGATGGTCGGCTACACGCCGTCGCTGTCCACCGCGGTGTGGATCGGCACGGCCGCCGGAAACGAGAAGCTGCGCAACGTCAATGGCGGCATGATCTACGGTTCGGGCCTGCCGTCCGACATCTGGAAGTCGACCATGGACGGCGCGCTCAAGGGCACGGCGAACGAGTCCTTCCCGAAGCCGGGCAATATCGGCAGCTCGCAGGGTGGTGTGCCGTCCTGGTCGGCGCCGTACACCGCGCCCTCGACCACCGAGGCGCCGCTGCCCCCGGTCGTCACCACCAGCCAGATGCCGATCCCGGGTCTGCCCGGGTTCTCCATCCCGGTGCCGGGTCTGGCGCCGAACCCGCAGAACCAACGGCAGCAGACCCAGCCCGAGCCCACTCAGGAGCAGCAGGGCGGCGGCACGGGTCCGATGTCCGGGCAACCGGTCGCGCCCGCGGACGGTGGCGCCACGACCACGGCTCCGAACAGCGGTACCGGCAACGGCAATGGGCGGCCGAATCGGTAGCCTGCTGGCGTGATCGAGCAGCAACTGGCGCACCGGTCGGCCGCCGCGAGCGGACCGGCCGGCGCGGCGCCGGAGCCGGGGGAGGCAGCAGGAGTGGAACAGGCTCGCGCGCAGCGTGATACGCCGGTCGGCTACGAGTCGCCGGCGCCGCTGGCGGACGATCTGCGGTCGGTCGACGACCGGGACAAGCCGAGTCGCACCGACACGCTGACCGCGCAGCTGTGCGATCCGCTCGGCGGCCCGGTGGGCGACCACGCGGTGATCGGCCGGGTCCGCTTCTGGACCCCGATGCGGGTGCTGATGGCGTTCGCGGTGCTGTTCCTGGCGTTCGGCTGGTTCGGCAAGGCGGGCTGCATCCAGCAGCGACCGGACTCCTCGGGAGTCATGGGCCTGGACTGGAACAACGGCCGCCAGTACCTGGCCATGTGCTATTCGGACACGGTGCCGCTGTACGGCGCCGAGCGTCTCAACGAGGGCGCGTTCCCGTACAAGAAGCAGTGGGTCGAGTTCAGCGACGGCAAGGCTCAGGTCCGCTACATGGAGTACCCGGTGCTGTCCGGGATGTACCAGTACATCTCCATGGGAATCGCCAAGGCGTGGAAGGTTTCTCCGCTGCCGGGCAGCGGCGCGCTGGAGGTGGTCATCTACTTCAATGTGGTGGCGATCGGCCTGGCGCTGGCTTGGCTGGTGACCATCTGGGCGACCGCGCTGTCCGCGGGACGGCGGATCTGGGATACCGCGCTGGTGGCGCTGTCGCCGCTGGTGGCGGTGCACGCGTTCACCAACTTCGATTTGCTGGCAACGGCTTTCGCGGCGGGCGGCCTGCTGGCCTGGGGCCGCCGTCGGCCGGTGGCGGCGGGCATCCTGCTGGGCTTGGGCGGGGCGGCGAAGCTGTATCCGCTGCTGCTCCTGGGCCCGATCCTGATCCTGTGCGTCCGCGCCTACCGGCACGATGAGGGCGACGCCGCCTTCGGTGGCCTGCCGCCGATGCGGGCCGCGGGCGCCGCGGTGGCGTCGGCCGCGATCACCTGGCTGGCGGTGAACGCGCCGATCGCGGCGCTGTACCCGAACGGCTGGTGGGAGTTCTTCCGGCTCAACACCGAACGGCACGCGGACCCGGATTCGATCTACAACGTGATCACCTCGTTCACCGGCTGGGCCGGATTCGACGGGGTGCTCGGCCCGCAGGATGTACCGACCGTGCTGAACACGGTGTCGCTGCTGCTGTTCCTCGCGGCGTGCGCGGGCATCGGCTGGATCGGCCTGACCGCCGCGCGGCGGCCGCGGCTGGCGCAGCTGGCCTTCCTGGTGGTGGCGGCGTTCCTGCTGACCAACAAGGTGTGGAGCCCGCAGTATTCGATCTGGCTGGTTCCGCTGGCCGTGCTGGCGCTGCCGCACCGGCGGATCCTGTTGGCGTGGATGGCGATCGACGCCCTGGTGTGGGTGCCGCGCATGTACTACTACCTGGGCCCGGATCACAAGGGCCTGCCCGAGCAGTGGTTCACCGGCACCGTGGTGGTGCGCGATCTGGCGGTGATCGCGTTGTGCGTCCTGGTGATCCGCCAGATCTACCGCCCCGCCGAGGATCCGGTGCGCCGCGACGGCGCCGACGATCCGGGCGGCGGTGTGCTCGACCGCGCCCCGGATCCCCAGGATCCGTGGCTGCCGTCGTGGCTGTGGCCGCGGCGGCCGGAAC
Organism: Nocardia sp. NPDC059764; assembly: GCF_042732555.1. Lineage (NCBI taxonomy): Bacteria > Bacillati > Actinomycetota > Actinomycetes > Mycobacteriales > Nocardiaceae > Nocardia > Nocardia sp. NPDC059764. The sequence goes on along the minus strand of NZ_JBHWHH010000087.1, from coordinate 23,317 downwards.
CCGTGCCCTGAGCCGTCGCTCAGGGCCGGGGCCCGATCACCGCCTCAGAGGAAGCGGGCCAGCTGCGGTACGGCCTCGCCCGGATGCTTGGCCTGGAAGCCCTCGCCGAGGGCCTGGAACTTCCAGTCCGCGCCGGGGGCCGGGCGGAACATCTTGCCCATGGCCATGCCGGTGAACGGCATGCCGCCGGTGAGGGTGAAGCGCGCCATCTCGGCATTGGTGGCGCTGTCCACCAGGCGGCAGTAGGCATTGGCGAGCTGTTCGAAGGTGTGGCCCTTGTAGGAGGTCACGATGAACAGCAGGGTGGTGACCGACGGCGAGATGCGCGACAGGTCGACGCTGATCTCCTCGTCGTCGCCCTCACCCTCACCGGTCAGATTGTCGCCCTGGTGGCGGATCGACCCGTCCTTGGAGCTGAGGCTGCCGTAGTACACGACATCCACCGGGCCGTGTCCGGCGAACATCACGACCGAGGCGTCCAGGTCCACGTCCACGGCCTTGTTGCCGAAGATGCCGCCGCGCTTGACGGGGTCCCAGCCCAGCCCCATCTTCACGTAACTCAGTGCGCCGCCGCCCTCTTTGCGCAGATTGATGCGCTGGCCCTTGACCAGGCTGACGACATGGCCGGTGGGCAGATCGCGATCGGCCTGCGGCGCGGGCGGCGGCGGAGGCGGCGGGTAGCCCCCGGTGGGCTGGCCCTGCGGGGGCGGCGGCGGGAAGCCGCCGGTGGGCGCGGGGGGCGGCGGGTAGCCGCCCGTGGGCTCGAATTGCGCGGGCGGGGGCGGATATCCGCCGGTGGCCGGGGCGAACTGCTCGGGCGCGGGCGCGGACACGGGAGCGGGCTGCGGCGCGTCGTCGACGCGCACGCCGTGGTCGGTGACCAGCGCGGCGAAGCCGCCTGCGTACCCCTGCCCGACCGCGCGGGCCTTCCAGCTGCCCTGGCGGCGGTACAACTCCAGTGCGATGACGATGGATTCGGTGCTCAGGCCCTCGATCCGGTACTCGTACAGCGAGTTTCCGGCGGCGTCGGAGACCCGGGCCACGGGCGCGGACAGCTGCCCGAAACTGCCGTTGGCGTCGTCGAGGGTGATGACGGCCCGAAGCTGTTCGATATCAGCGGGAATCGCGTCCAGCGACACCGCCAGCACGGCGGGCGTGCCCGGCGCACCGGGGCGAAGCGTCACCCCCGGCCCCGAAGGCTGGTTGAAGAATACGAAATCGGCGTCGGTGCGCACCGTGCCCGCCGGGGTGACGAGTAGCGCGGACAGGTCGGCCGGTGCGGCCACCTCCACGCTGATCACCAGTTCGTGGACACTCAGCGGACCGTTCTGGCCCTTCACCAAAACTGCGGACACGATCGACCCTTCGCTTGACGGTGCGGTCGCTGCCACTCTACGAGAACGCGGCGACACGGGCTGGAGGCGTGGTGGCCGAGTATGCCGGGAACGCGTGGCAGTATCGGCACCGTGAGCGACGGTGAGGTGGAACCCGCGGAAGCGCACGAACAGTACCTACGCGCCTTCCGGCACCCGGCCGTGTCCCGTGACCAGCTGCGCGACCTGCTCGACGCGGTGAACGCCTTCCTGGACACCATCACGCCCAAGGAGGGCGAGTTCACGCCGCGCGGCGGCTGGGCCCCGGAATCCACGGCCATGGCCTTCCAGATCGGGCGCGCGGTCGAGCAGGTGCTGTCCGAGCGCGAGGACGCCGATCGGGAGCTGGTGCGCCGCCGCGATATTCGGGACCGCCTGGTGGCGGCGCTGGACGCGGTGCTGGACTGCCTGCGCACCCTGCCGGAGCTGGCCGAGGCCGAGGTGTCGCTGGGCACCCTCTGCGTGAACGAGGGCTTCCAGGTCTTCGACGACGGTTCGGTCCGCACCACCCCGGAACAGGAGGCGAAAGCGGACGCGGGGCTGCTGGAGCGCCGCCGGATCGAGTTGGACGAGCAGATGACGGCCGCGGTGGCCGCGCGCACCGCCCTGGTGGAGGACACCACCGATCTGATCCGGGAGCGCCTCGGCGTGGCCGAGGTGGGGATTCCGTGGGTGATCCTGGCCGCCACCCAGGGCGGCCTGGACGTCTCCGAACCCTTCGAATTCGCCGCCGACCATCTGCCCGACGGTGAACTGCGGGATCTGATGGTGCAGCTGGTCACCGACATCGAGCTGGCCCGCACCCTCGAGGAAACCGCGGAACCGCTGGCTTAGCCCGAATCCCGTCGCAAAAGCCCGAAACCACGTCGCCGCCGCAGGGGCGGTGCGAGTCTGACTCACAGGGACCCGAACCGGCCTTCCGACGGGAGATTTCGGTGAAGAAGCTCATCAACGATCCGGCCGACGTGGTGGACGCCGCCCTGGCCGGGATGGCCGCGGCGCATCCGGAGCTGCGGGTGGACACCGAACAACGCATCGTGGTGCGCGCCGACGCGCCACGCCTGGGCAAGGTCGGCCTGGTCTCGGGCGGCGGCTCCGGACACGAACCCCTGCACGGCGGCTTCGTCGGCCTCGGCATGCTGGACGCGGCCTGTCCCGGCGAGATCTTCACGTCCCCGGTGCCCGATCAGATCCAGGCCGCCACCGCCGCCGTGGATTCCGGGGCGGGCGTGCTGCACATCGTGAAGAACTACACCGGCGACGTGATGAATTTCGAGATGGCCGCCGAACTGGCGGCCGCCGAATCGGGCGCGGAGGTCCGTGCGGTCGTGGTGAACGACGATGTGGCGGTTTGGGACAGCACCTACACCGCCGGGCGGCGCGGCGTCGGCGCGACGGTGATCCTGGAGAAGATGGCGGGCGCGGCCGCCGAACAGGGCCGTCCGCTCGACGAGGTGGCGCGCATCGCGGAGCGGGTGAACGCGTGCTCGCGCAGCATGGGGATGGCGCTGACCTCCTGCACGGTCCCCGCCGTCGGGCGCCCCACCTTCGAGCTCGGCGACGCCGAGATGGAGATCGGAATCGGCATCCACGGCGAGCCCGGCCGGGAGCGGGTGCCGCTGGCCCCGGCCCGCGATGTGGCGGGAATGCTGCTGGAGCCGATTCTTACGGATCTGCCGTTCACGGCGGGTGATCGGGTGCTGTGCTTCGTCAACGGCATGGGCGGGACGCCGCTCATCGAGCTGTACCTCATGTTCGACGAAGTGGCGCGGATCCTGCGCGGGCGGGGGATCCACGTCGAGCGCTCGCTGGTCGGGCCGTACATCACAGCACTCGACATGGCGGGCTGCTCGGTCACGGTGACCCGGCTGGACGAGGAGCTGACGGAACTGTGGGACGCGCCGGTGCGAACTCCGGCGCTGCGGTGGGGCATCTGATGGCGGCGGTCGACGTCTCGGCGTGGGTGCGCGGATTCGCGGCGCTGGTGGACGAACACGCCACCGAGTTGACCGCGCTGGACGCCGCCATCGGCGACGCGGATCACGGGACGAATATGCAGCGCGGCATGACAGCGGCCGTTGCGGCACTGGATGGTTCGTCGTCACCGGCCGAGACCATGAAGCAGACCGCCCTGGTACTGATCCGCACCATCGGCGGCGCCAGCGGTCCGCTGTTCGGAACGTTCTTCCTGCGCTTCGCCGGCCCCATCGAGAGCGGTTCGGAGATCGGTGATTTCGCGCGGGCGTTCCGGGCGGGTCTGGACGGTGTGATCGCCCGCGGTAAGGCCGATCCCGGGGACAAGACCATGGTGGATGCGCTCGGTCCCGCGGCCGACGCCCTGGACGAGGAAGTCGCGGGCGGCGCCTCGGCCGAGGTCGCGCTGGACGCCGCGGTCGCCGCGGCGGAAGCCGGTCGCGATGCCACGACGCCGCTGGTGGCGCGCAAGGGCCGCGCGTCGTATCTGGGTGAGCGCAGTGCGGGACACCAGGATCCGGGTGCGACCAGCGTCGCCCTGCTGGTGCGGGCGGCCCGGCAGGCCCTGCGATGATCGGACTGGTGGTGGTCTCGCACAGCCGCGCGCTGGCCGAGGCCGCGGTGGCGCTGGCCGCCGGGTTGCTGCCCGATCAGGGTGTGGCGGTGCGGATCGCGGCGGGACTGTCCGCGGCGGAGTTCGGCACCGACGCGGTCGCGGTCGCCGACGCTGTCCGGGAGGCCGATTCCGGGGACGGCGTGCTGGTGTTGATGGATCTGGGGAGCGCCGTGCTGTCCGCCGAGACCGCGCTCGATCTGCTCGAATCCCCGGTGCGGGTTCACCTCTCGGCAGCACCGCTGGTCGAGGGTCTGGTCGCGGCGCTGGCCGTGGCGGGTGGGGGCGCTGATCTGGAGACCGTCGCCCGTGAAGCCGACGGCGCGCTCACCGCGAAGCGGTCGCAGCTGGGTTCGTCCACAGAACCGGGGGTCGCGATCGATCCACATCCATCCACAGGTAGTGCACCTGTGGATAACTCGGCCGTCATCGAGATATTCGAGGTGACCGGTCGGCACGGATTGCACGCTCGCCCCGCAGCCGAGTTGGTCTCGGCCCTACGGGATTTCGACGCACACGTCGAACTCCGCAATGACACCACCGGCGTCGGTCCGGTGCCCGGCGACAGCCTGACCCGTGTCCTCACCCTCGGCGTACTCCCCGGGCATCGGCTGGAAGTGCGCGCGACCGGACCCGACGCGGCCCTGGCGGTCTCGAAAGTTCGTACCCTGACCGGGAATTGACGCCTACCGCAGAGCCCTCACACCAAGGAAGAAGTCGACGATCTCCTCGGACGCCTGGATACCCGACGCCCCGGTGACCGCCACGCGGGGATGACGCCAGTTCCGCTGCTCCAGCTCACCATGCCGTGGCCGGATGGCGGCGTCGGCGCTGATCAGCATCTCCGCGTCGAGTGAGCCGTCGCCGGCGGCCAGCAGCGGCGACCCGCCGCGCAGTTCGCCCGAGTCGAGCATGCGGCGTCGAACTTCGTGCACCGCATGGCTTTTGCACACCGGGGTCGGCATGGCGTAGATCTTGCGACCCTGCTGCGAGGCCGACCAGCCACGCGGCCGGCACCAGGCGTCCCAGTCGGCGAGGAATCCGGCGGGCAACCGCTCCTGGTCCACGACCAGGTAGCAGAACAGGTCGTCGGCCTCGCGCAGTCGCAGCGCGAACGATTCGTCCACGCGGGCACGTAATTCCGCGCGCACCTCCACGAGGGTGGCGCATTCGGCGCGCACCCGGGCCTCGAGGGCGGAACGCCAGCGCCGGTCCGGCAGCCCGTTGCGCAGGATGCTGCCGCCATTGCTGGTGACGGCGTAGGGCCACGGGCCGCCGGGCAGGCGGATGCGCTGGAACTGCTCGATGGTGCGGGTGGTGACCGGCACCACGGCGGCGGTCTCGGCCAGGATCTTCAGCCGTTCGGCCGCCGTCACCGTCATGTACGAGAGCGGCTGTCCCTCATACTCTTCCACGCACACCGTGTCGGGGTCCGCGTTCCCGAAGGCCGCTCGCGTATAGATCAGCGTCCGATCGAGATCGGTCGCCACCATCACCTCGCGCTGCTGCACCGGCTATCCCTTCACTTCCTTGATCAAGCCCATACAGGCGTACGCCAAATCCGGCACGACTTCGACCGGCACGCCGCGCGCCGCGGCGAGCAGCCGGATGTGCGCGTGCTCGCCGGCGTCCGGATCCCGCACCAGCACTCGCCACGGCACCCGCCGCAGCAGCACCCGGGTGGTCTCCCCCACACCGGGTTTCACGAAGTTCACGCTCGAGATCCCGTACTCGGCCCGCACCCGCTCCACCGAGGCCCAGCCGGCCCAGGTGGGGGTCCGGTCGGCGGCCAGCAGCTCGCGCACCCGCGCGTCCACCTGTGGGCGCACCCGGTCGAAGCAGTCGCTCACGGCGTCCAGCAGGCGGTTGGACTGGTCCTCGCCCGCGAGGTCGCGGTAGAACTTGGCGCCGTGGAACTGTCCGGGCGCGAGCAGCCGGTCATTGAGCACCGTGCGCGAAATCAGGCCCGACACAGTCGAATTCAAGCACGCGGAGGCGATCAGGAAATCGTCCCGGGTGCCGAAGGTCCGCGCGCAGCCGCCCGGATCGGCCAGTACCGCCAGGTCCGGGTCGAACCGGGCCCCGCCCGCCGCGCGATACGCCGCCAGCGCCGCGTCGAGCTCGCGGGTGATGGCGCCCTTGCCGGTCCATCCGTCCACGAACACCACCCGCGCCGGATCGTGATCGCGCGCGAGGTGATCCAGTGCGGCCGAATCGATTCCGCGATCGCGCACGATCGACACCGCGTAGTGCGGAACCTCGATCCCCCGGCTCCCCAGCCACCGGCGCATGAGCACCCCGACGGGTGTCCCGGCCCGCGCCAGCGACGCCAGCACGATGTCGTCCCCGCGCTCGGCGACCACCAGTTCCGCGACGGTCGCCACCGCCAGCGCCAGCCGCTCGGCGCTCTGCGCGAGCACCCGGTCGAACAGCTCCCGATACTCGGCGTCCGGCTGGTACTCCACCGGCAGCGATTCCGCGTAGTGCGCCGCCCCCGATTGGATCCGCCGTTCGCGCTCGGCCACATCGGCTTCCAGGGCGACACCGGACAGATCCGTGAGCAGCCACGCCACCTCGTCGCGCGCGTACGACCCGAACTCCGGCCCGTACAACGGTTCCGGCCGCGCCGAGCGCGTCGCGGCGAGCGCACGCGGGTCCGATTCGGGCAGCACGGCCAGCAGCACGTCGGATCCCGACGCGGTGAGCACGTCGACGAGTCCGCCCGCGGCCGTGAGCCGTTCGGTGTCCGCCGGAGTGTCGACGACGACCAGCAGGATCGGATCGACCGCCCGGTCCTCGCCCGGCCACTGGGCGTTGTACAGGTATCGCGGGGCGTCCTCGCCGGTCTCGGGCGCGGTGAAGCGGAATCCGCGGCGCAGCGGGTACCCCGGTTCGTCGAGAACATAGGCCGGTGACCGCGTCGTCGTCTGGTAGCGGGCGGGAATCCCGTTGTCCGCCAACCCGGCCGCGATGCGCAGCGGCAGGTACATGAGTTCTTCGTGGGCGATGACGATGACCGGCCGCGGTTCGGCCAGCTCGGCGGAGAGGGCCTTGGTGGCGCGAGCGAGCGCCGCCTCGAAGGGCTCGGTGTCGGAGTCGAGGAAGCCGTGGCGGCCGCCCTCGGGAACATTGTGGGGCCAGGGGATCTCGACCCGAGTGCAGGCGCCCCGACGTTCGGCGACCGGGTTCAGCACGGGTTCGGGCAGTGCGGCGACCGTGTCGATCAGGTCGGTGGGCAGCACGGTGCTGCCACCCGCCAGGCAGACGGTGTCGATGCGCGCGCCGAGGTCGGCGGCCGCCTGTTCGAAGGCGCGGCGGTCGGCGCCGGTCCGCATGTCCACCAGGGACGCCAGGACGTAGTGCGTGCGCGGGGTCAGGGCGTGCAGAGCGCGGACCGCGTCCAGCGCGGTCGCGCCGGTGGAGATCTCGTCGTCGACCAGCACCATGGGCAGGTCGTTGTGGAAGACCGCGGCGGGCATGGGTTGCAGCAGATGGGAGGTGGCGTGCGAGTGGCCCTCCTCGAAGCCCGCGAGGGTGTCGGCGGCCGGGACGTCGCGGCGCGTGGAGTGCAGGTAGCACCGCGCGCCGATGCGGGCCGCGACGGTGTGGCCGAGCCCGGTCGCGGTTTCGGCGAAGCCGAGCACGACGGCGCTGCCGGGCCGGTCGCCGGACGCGGCGAGTACGTCGAGCACCAGGTCACCGAGCCGGTCCCCCGCGTCGAGCACCCGGTGCGGGTCGGTCGGCAGATGCTTGCCGAGCACCGTCGAGACCAGCAGGTGGGCGCGGCGCGGATTGCGGCGCAGCCCGGGTTCGACGAGCGTCTCCACGCGCCATTCCGGACCGGGCAGGCAGGTGCCGGTGTGGTGCAGGGTGAGGCCGAGTTCCCGGGTGGCCCAGGGGAGTTCGCGGGTGGCCGAGGGTAGGGCGGGGTCGGCGGTCACGATTCGACCAGGGCCTTGAGCAGATCCACGAAGGAGACTCCTTTGTTGGCGACGCCGAAGACCCGGGCGCGCAGCATGATCTGGTGGGCCCAGCTGCGGTGCGGGCGCATCTCGTTCATCTTGTTGCGGTACTCGGAGGCGGCGACCCCGCCCGCGCCGGTGCTGAGAATGTCGGCGGCGTCGGCGTATTCCTCGTGGGTCACGATGGACAGCGCGTGCACGACCGCGACGTGGGTGGGGTGGATGACGGTCTTGCCCTGGATGCCGTTGGCGCGATCCAGGGTGATCTCCCGCAGCAGCCCGTCCATGTCCCGGCTGACCAGCGACTGCCGGAACGGGACGGCGTCCACCTCGGCGAACGGGGCGGTGCGCAGCAGCGGCCGGAACATGCGGGTGTGGTCGGCGAAGTACTCCCAGACCGGTCCGGTGATGGTGAATCCGGTGCCGTCGGCGCGGCCCAGATAGTTGACGATGTCGGCGATGACGTCGGCGACCACGCGCACGTCGTAGATGGTGAGGTCGCGATCGCGGCGAATCCCGAAGGTGGAGCACATGTCCGTGGCCCCGATGCGGACGGCGAGGATGCGGTCCCGGTGCGCGGTGAGCAGTTCGCCGATGCGGCCCAGTTCCCGGTCGCGGGTCTCGCGGTGCACCAGGGCGGGGGATTCCAGCACGGGCATGCCGAAGACGGTGCGGCCCAGCCGTTCCGAGGCGAGTTCCAGCGCGTCCAGGTAGTCGGCGGCGCAGGCGCTGTCGAACTTGGGCAGCACGAATCCGGTGAGCGCCGTCGCGCCCGCCTCGAGTCGTCCGGCGATCTCGCCGATGCTCTGCGGGTCGCGCACCCGCACGAACAGTAGCGGGTAGGCCTCGCCGCTGGCCGCCAGTTCGTCGAGGGTGACGGCGGCCTGCCATTTCCCGTATTCGACGGCGTGGTCGGCGACCGCGTCCTCGAGGTCGATGACCATCGAGCAGACGCCGCGTTCGGCGCGGCGCAGGATGGTGGCGGTGAGGTCGGCGCGGGTGGCGGGCACGTACAGGGTCGCGCCCAGTGCCATGGCCAGCAGGTCGCGATCGCGGGAGCCGCCGAAGGCCTCGGGCAGGCGGTGGAACAGCCGCCGCAGCTCCGGGCCCGGCACCTGCCGGAAATGCCGCAGCGGGAAGCGCTTCCGCAAGGAGACCGGTGCGACGTCCGGGTCGCTGGTGATCATCGCGGTCATCGTCGCGGACGTCCTCCTGGTGACTTTCGGTCTATCTGTCGGTATTTCGCATGCGTTCGACGACTCCGGCGACGAACGCGGTGATCGCGTCGAGTTCGGACACGTACGCCCAATAGTCGGGATGGCGGCCGGTCAGGCCGGCGGTGGCCCGGTCCAGGCGTTCGGCCTGGGCGTCGAGCACCGAACCCCATTGCGGGACGACGCCCTTGTTGACCGCCAGCATCTGCGCGTCGCGCAGTTTGAAGCGAACGGCCTTGGCGCGCTCGGCCGGTTGCTCCCGGACCGCGCGTAGCTGGGCGAGCCGGTCGGTGACGGCCTCGGCGCTCTCCTCGGCGGCGGCGAGGCGGGCACGGGCGGTGGTGGTCAGGTCGAGTGCTTCCTCCGGGTCGTGAGCGGCCAGGGCGGCCCGGGCGCGGGCCAGGTCCGCGTCGGCGGCCTCGACGGCCTCCCGGGCTTGTCGCTCATTGTTGGCCAAATCGTTCGATGACGCAGCCGCGAATTCCCGCAGCAGCGCGGACATGGCCGGGGGGACGCGGTCCAGACGATTGCGGGCGGCATCGAGACGGGTGGCCGCCGACGCCAGCGCGGTGGTGGCCGAATGCTGTTTGCCGGGAGCGGCTTCCAGGGCACCGGACAGCTCGCGGGTGCGCGAGTCGAGCCGGGTCGCGGCGTCGCGGGCGGGGCCCCCGGCGCCGCCGATCGCGGCGGCCTCGAGTGTGAGCAGTGCCTCATCCAGAGCCGCCGTGCATTGCCGCACCGAGGGGTAGGCGGCGTACGGGGAAGCGTCGGCCTGTTGCCGGATCCGCTGGGCCTCCGCGCGGGTCTGCGAGACCAGCTGCGGCACCGAGCCGAACACCGCGACGGCGTGCTCGAGGTGAGCCTGATCGCCGCGGTAGAAGTCGTCGACGGCCCGCGCGGCGTCGGTGAGCCGCCGGACCACGCCGTCGATCTCGGGCTGCGGGATCATGCCCGCGCCCTCGCGTTCCACCTGCTCGAGGCGCTCGTCGAGCGCCAGGTAGGCGCCGGACGCGTCATAGCAGCGGGCGCGCACCGGTTCCCAGCGCGCGGCCGCGCCGCGTTCGGGGAACAGCGCGGCGGACGCGGCGACGGCGGCCTCGGCGATGCTCTGCCGCCGATCCATATCGAGGAAGGCCGCCGTCAGCATCGACCGGGCCTGTTGCACCCATTCGTTGTTCCGGGGTGCCCGGAACCATCCGCTTCGACGGCCTGCCACGCCACGATCGTAGGCAACCGGGAACGATCACGGCGACCGTGCGTCGGCGAACATCTCGGCCACGCGTTGACGATTGCCGCGACCGCGGCGATGGAGTGTGTGACCCTGTCCTGTGACAGGCTGTCGTCGCACAATGTTCTTGACCCATTCCTACCCATGGCTTGGGGAAACCATTACTGTCGACGGCGGCGGAACCTGGACAGTGGGCGAAGCCGTTAGACAAGAAACGCTTCGAACGCTTAACAACGGAAGGATCCCCGCAATGGGTGTCAGTTTGTCCAAGGGCGGTAACGTTTCACTGACCAAGCAGGCGCCGAACCTGACTCAGGTCGCCGTCGGCCTGGGCTGGGACGTGCGCACCACCACCGGCACCGACTTCGACCTCGACGCCAGCGCCATCGCGACCGGCGTCGACAAGAAGGCGCTGTCGGACAAGCACTTCGTGTTCTTCAACAACCTGCAGTCCCCGGAGGGCACCATCGTGCACGCCGGCGACAACCTCACCGGTGAGGGCGAGGGCGACGACGAGGTCATCAACATCGACCTGGCCAACACCCCGCCGGCCGTGGAGTCCGTCTTCTTCCCGGTCTCGATCTACGACGCCGACTCGCGCGGCCAGAGCTTCGGCCAGGTCCGCAACGCCTACATCCGGGTCGTGGACCGCTCCAACGGAACCGAGCTGGCCCGCTACGACCTGTCCGAGGACGCGTCCACCGAAACCGCCATGGTGTTCGGTGAGCTCTACCGCAACAATGGTGAGTGGAAGTTCCGGGCCATCGGCCAGGGCTACGCCTCGGGCCTCTCGGGCATCGCCCGGGACTTCGGCGTCAACGTCTGACGCGACCAGCTCGCGACGGCGCGAAATACCAGCGTCTCAATAGAACACACGGCGACACGTCGAGGGCTCGATCGCACGAGCCCTCTTCGTGTGTCCGCTCGACCGGCATGTCACCCGACCCCGGCACAACGAAAGGCCCACTGCGGTGCGAATATTCGGCCTCTCCATCATCGTCACCGTACTGTCGCTGATCGCGGCGCTGGTGTACGGCGGACCCACGGCCCTGGTGCTGTGCGCCATCCTGGGCATCCTCGAGGTGTCCCTATCCTTCGACAACGCGGTCATCAACGCCAGCATCCTGCAGCGGATGAGCGAGTTCTGGCAGCGCATCTTCCTGACCATCGGCGTCGTCATCGCCGTCTTCGGTATGCGCCTGGTGTTCCCGCTGGCCATCGTGTGGATCACGGCCGGGCTCAGCCCCGTTCGCGCCTTCGACCTGGCCATGAACCCGCCCGCGGACGGCGCGCTCAGCTTCCCGGACGGCAGCCCGTCCTACGAGAAGCTGCTCACCGACGCGCACCCGCAGATCGCGGCCTTCGGCGGCGCGTTCCTGCTGTTGCTGTTCTTCAACTTCATCCTCGAGGAGCACGAGGTCACCTGGCTGGGCTGGATCGAACGCCCGCTGGCCAAGCTCGGCAAGCTGGACATGCTCGCGGTGGTGCTCACCCTGGCGGGCATCGTCATCGCGGCGGAGTTCATCGCCCATGACGACGACCGCGGCACCGTGCTGCTGGCCGGCATCCTCGGCACCATCACCTACATCGTGGTCGACGGACTCGGATCACTCTTCCACACCGAGGAACACGCGAACGGCGAAGGCGGACCCTCCGAAGTCGTGAAGGCGACCGGTAAGGCGGCGTTCTTCCTGTTCCTGTACCTGGAAGTGCTCGACGCCTCGTTCTCCTTCGACGGCGTGATCGGCGCGTTCGCCATCACCTCCGACCCGATCCTGATCGCCCTGGGCCTCGGCCTGATCGGCGCCATGTTCGTCCGCTCGATCACCGTGTACCTGGTGCGCAAGGGCACCCTCTCGGAGTACGTGTACCTCGAGCACGGCGCGTTCTGGGCCATCGGCGCCCTGGCGGTCATCCTGCTCATCACCATCGGCGTGCACGTCAACGAGGTGATCAGCGGTCTGGTCGGCGTGGCGTTCATCGGCGCGGCGTTCGTCACCAGCATCATTCGCAACCGGCGCGAGGACGCCGAACCCGATGATGCGGAACCGGAACTGGAGAAGACCAGCAGTCTGAGCTGATCCGAGCCGAACTCGAAAGCCCGCCGTCCGATTCCGGACGGCGGGCTTTTCGCTCGAGTGAGCGGACTTTTCAGATCATGCGGCGAGGAATGGTCAGATGCTTGGCCCGCCGCACCGCCACCCGCGACCACAGCGCCTGCTGCAACGCCAGGGTCAGCCAGCCCGCCACGGCCATGCCGAGGATGTTCACCAGCAGCTGTGCGGCACTGCCCCAGACCGTGGCGCCATCGGCGATCGCGACCCCGAGCGCGATATTGCCCGCCGCGGGAACTGTGGTGACGGAGATGAAAACACCGGCCAGGCCGATAGATTTCGCCGAGGTGATCGACAGCACGCCGGCCGCGCCCGCCACCACGGCGATGATGAACGACCACTTGTCGGGGGTGTAGATGAAATGGGTGGCCGGCCGCGGCCCGGTCACCTGGGCGACGGTGATCCAGCCCAAGGCCCGGCCGATCGCGGCCAGCACGATGGTCATCGCGATAGCGGCCACGAAGCCGATCACCAAGGTGCGCAAGGCAAGCCGGAACAGCATGAACCGCCGCCGCACCAGCGCCACGCCCAGCGCCGCGATCGGACCGAACTCCGGGCCGAGCACCATCGCTCCAACGGTCAAGATCTGCGAATCGGTGACGATGGCGATGCTCGCGATCACCGTGGCCAGTGTCAGGAAGCTCAGATACGTCCAGTTCAGCTCGGTTTCATCGTAGGCCCGCTGCGCCACCTCGGCCCACACCACCGCGTCGGTGCTGCTGCCCGGGGTGCGCACCTCGGCTTCGAAACCGCTGCGCGACAACCAGGTCCCCACCTGCTCGATCTCGATGCTGCCTTCCTGGTGCACGCGCAGGTCCCGCAGCTTCTGCACCAGATCATTGGCGGCTTCCCGGGCGATCTGGGCGGTGATCAGATCTCCGGGCGGACGCAGCGCCGCTCCGCGAACGGCGACCAGACCGGTGACAGCGTCGTCGGTTCGCAGGACTTCGAGAATCTCTTCGGTCTTGGCGGCGGGAGCAAGAATCCGCAGGTGCAACATGGGGCACAGTCTGCCGGGTGCGGGCCGCCGAGACGGTCAGGCCCGCACCGGTTGTCGCGGCGCGGTGCCGGACGCGGCGACCGACTCCGGTGCTGCCGCCGGGCGGCGCGCCGCCAGAACCAGTCCGAGCAGCCCCACGCCCAGGCCAGCGATCGTCAACGGCCGCAAGGGCTGATCGATGAACAGCCAGGCCAGGACCGCGGTGACAGCCGGGATCGCGAAGAAGAAGCGGCCGACCCGGGTGGTGTCCCAGCGCTGCAGCATGGTGTTCAACAGCAGGAACGCGCCCATGGAGTTCACCAGCACCATCCAGACCATGGAACCCGCGAAGCGGGCCGGATCCGCGATGTGGAATTCGCCTCCCGCCCAGGCCATCACGCCGGCGACGGGCGCGCTGACCGCGATGTGCACAGCGGTGCCCGCGCGCGGATCTACGGCCGGGGTGAAGCGCTTCTGATACACGGTGCCCAGGCTCAGCCCGAGTAGCCCGACCACGCACAGCAGCAGGCCCGGCAGCGAGAAGGCCGGTTGATCCAGCACCGCGAGGCCGACGCCCACTCCGCCCACGCCGAAGCCCAGCCACTGCCGCGCGCTCACGGATTCGCCCAGGGCCCCGGCGAATACCGCGATCACCACCGGGCTCAGGCCCTGGACCAGGGAGATGACCGCGGCGGTGACGTGCTCATGCATGGCGGTGTAGAACGCGCCGAACTGGACCATCTGCATGAGCAGGCCCGCGACCAGGGTGTGCGCGAGCACCCGGCCGCGCGGCCAGACCGCGCGGGACAGCAGCGCGAACACGATGAGCAACGCGCCCGCGATGCCGAAGCGGGCGAAGAGCACCAGCATCGGCGGGGCCGCGCCGACGCCGATGATCCCGGCGATGAAGGCGCTGCTCCACATGAGGATCAGGGCCGGTGGGCCCGCCACGTCCAAGAGCCGGTTCTCCATGATCCCTCCAAGCGCTAACCCGTTCAGGTGGTTATCACCGTCGCACCGCGACGCATAACCTGTCAAGGGGGTTATGATCGGGACATGTCATCGTTCGCCGACCCGCACCTGTTCGTCAGCGGCAATCTCGCGCTGAACTTCATCGGCACGGCTCAGGAACGGCGCACCACCTTCATCGAGCGCCTCACCAGCGCCGCCGACCTGGGCGAATGGACCGTCGCGGCCGGAATCCTCGACACCGCGCCCGACTGCGCGGACGCCCTCGAACCCGCGCTCCGGCTGCGCGAGGCGGCCTGGCGGCTCATGCAGGCCACCCTGCACGGCGAACCCCTCGCCGACGCCGACCGCAGGCTGCTCAACCGGCACGCCCACGGCGACCTGCCCGAACTCACGCTGCGCGCGGACGGTTCGGTCACCCGCGACGGGGCCATCGAATCCGCGCTCACCGCCATCGCCCGCTCGGCCGTCGAACTACTCGGCGGCCCGGAACGCGAACGGCTCAAGGAATGCGGGCGAGACGCCTGCACCCGCCTCTACCTGGACACCTCACGCGGCGGTTCGCGCCGGTGGTGCGATATGGCGGTCTGCGGAAACCGGGCCAAGGGCAAGGCTTTCCGCGCCCGGAACGCCGATCCGGAAGGGTGACCGCTCCGAGGCGGACACGAACACGAAGAAGAACACCAGCAGCAGCACCGCCCGGCCCCACACGCCGATCTGCACCAGATACTGCTCGACCTCGTACGGGTGGCCCGACCCGAGCTCGTAGAAGTAGCGGAAGACGCCGACGCCGATGCACAGGTCCGCCAGCAGATAGGCGATCACCAGGCTCCACGGCACTCGCAGCAGCACCAGGAACGGGATCAGCCACAGCGTGTACTGCGGTGAATGCACCTTGTGGAACAACAGGAATCCACACAGCATGGCGCCGCTGACCCCGATCCACGGATACACCCCGGCCAGCCGATACCGGCGCACACCCAGCCAGCAGGCCAGCACGAATGACGCCACCACCAGCGTCGGCGAGAGCACCGACACCAGGTGCTGGAAAGCCGATTCCGACTCCTGCGACGGACCGAACAGCGGGCGCAGTCCCCAGTACCAGATGGAATTCGTGGTGATATCGGCCTGCCGCAATTGCTGGAAGGTGATCGACGCGCGCCAGCCCCCATACCCCGCGAGCGCGAACGGCAGATTGATCGCGACCACCGTGCCGATCGCGGTCGCGGCCACCATCAGCGCGCCGCGCACATCGAATCGCTTCTCCCGCAAGGGATGTTCACCGAGCAGCACATAGATCAGCAATGGCAGCACGAAGATGCCGGGATACAACTTGAAACAGAAGCCGATCGCCAGGAATACCGCGGCGGCGATCCCGCGATCCCGCAGTGAATACCGGGTCAGCGTCGTCATCACAGAGAACGCGGCGACCGCGGTCGCGACCACCGGCAGTTCCCAATTGTGAAAGGCGTAGAGCACCAACGGTGGCGCGGCCGCCCACAACAATGCCGCCGGGCCGGCCATACGGGCCAGCAGGTACGCGGTCAGCAGGGCGAACGGGGCCAGCAGCAGCGCCGAATGCCACAGGAAGGCCGCGTCGGTGTGCGCGCCGATTCCGCCGATCCACATGAACAGGCCGCTGAGCACCGGATACTCCACCGCGCCGCCGGTCAGCTGACCGTCCGGGGTGATGCCGCCGGTTATATAAGGAAAAATGTGGTGATCGATGCCGCGACCCAGCCACAGGTACTGGATGTCGGAATAACAGACATCCGAATCCTTGATCACGTCGAACAGCACGCTGCGCCCGGATTCGTCGTACGGGCCGACCGCGCAGCGCGCCTTGTTCACGAACGCGATCAACAATGTGACCGCGCACACCAGCGTCGAGACGACGGCGATCATCGACCCGCGCGCATCGCGACGGCGGGGAGCGGCCACAACGCTGACGACCGGTCGATTCGGCATGCGCATCACCCTAGGTGGCTGGTCGGCGTGTTCGCCTGTTCACAATGTGGACTGGCCCGATTTCGCAGGCCATGCCTTGGTTATCTACCCCGGATCAGGCGCCGTGAACGCCGTCCGGCCCCCTTTTCGTTCGTCGCGGCCGCTCATGTAGCCTTGTCGGGTTGCTGACGCAACGAACCCTCCTGCCCACGGACAGTCCGTGGGCCGTTCACAGTCCACAGGAGGTGATGAGGTCCGTGCGTCATTATGAAGTGATGGTTATTCTCGATCCAGCGATGGATGAGCGCACCGTCGGCCCGAACCTGAACAACATGTTGGGTGTTGTCGGGTCCGAGGGCGGCAAGGTCGACAACGTCGACATCTGGGGTCGCCGTCGTCTCGCCTACGAGATCAACAAGCAGGCCGAGGGCATCTACGCGGTCGTCACCCTGACCGCCGAGTCCGCGACCGTGAGTGAGCTCGATCGCCAGCTGGGGCTGAACGAGTCGGTGCTGCGCACCAAGGTGCTGCGTACCGACAAGAAGTAAGACCCAGTCCTCCCGCGACGTCGCTCGTAACCGTCGGTCCCTGTCTCTAGGCTGACCGATGAACGCGAGCGCATTGCGGACTGCACCGGAAAGCAGGAGGAACCATGGCCCAGGGCGACACGGTCATCACCGTCATCGGCAATTTGACGGCTGACCCCGAGCTTCGATTCACGCCCGCGGGAGCGGCCGTCGCGAACTTCACCGTCGCGTCGACTCCCCGTGTGTTCGACCGTAATACCAATGAATGGAAAGACGGCGAAGCGCTTTTCTTGCGCTGCAACATTTGGCGAGAAGCTGCGGAGAACGTTGCCGAGAGCCTGACCCGCGGCTCGCGAGTGATCGTGAGCGGACGACTGAAGCAGCGCTCCTACGAAACCCGCGAGGGTGAGAAGCGCACGGTCGTCGAACTCGAGGTCGACGAGGTGGGTCCCTCCCTGCGGTACGCGACCGCGAAAGTCAACAAGACCACCCGTGGCGGTGGTGGCGGCGGCTTCGGCGGTGGCGGACAGGGCGGCGGCCAGCAGAACGCTGGCGGCGGCTTCTCCGGTGGTGGCAGTGGCGGGGGTCGTGGCGGCCAGAGCGCCGGCGACGACCCGTGGGGCAGCGCCCCCGCGGCCGGCTCCTTCGGGGGCGGGCCCATGGACGACGAACCGCCGTTCTAGACAACGGCTTTCCCCGGAATCCGCTTCGGCAGGGTTCCCAAAATTACGGAGTTGAAAGACCATGGCCAAAGCACCGGCACGCGAAAAGGTGCTGAAGAAGAAGGCTTGCACCTTCTGCAAGGAAGACAAGGCCGGCAAGAAGAACAACACGGCCGGCGCGAAGATCGACTACAAGGACACCGCGCTGCTGCGCAAGTACGTGTCCGACCGTGGCAAGATCCGCGCGCGCCGGGTGACGGGCAACTGCGTCCAGCACCAGCGCGATATCGCTGTCGCCGTGAAGAACTCGCGTGAGGTCGCTCTGCTGCCTTACGTGTCCACCGCTCGCTGAGAAAGGAAGACACAGCTATGAAGCTCATCCTCACCGCTGATGTCGACAACCTCGGTGCGCCCGGCGACACCGTGGAAGTCAAGGACGGCTACGGCCGTAACTTCCTGCTCCCGCGCGGCCTGGCGATTGTCGCCACCCGTGGCGCGGAGAAGCAGGTCGAGGGCATTCGCCGGGCACAGGATGCCCGCCGCGTGCGCGACCTGGACCACGCCAACGAGCTGAAGCAGGCCATCGAGGGCCTGACCGGTGTGTCGCTCGCGGTCAAGACCGCCGGCACCGGCAAGCTCTTCGGTTCGGTCACCGCGGCCGACGTCGCCTCGGCGATCAAGACCGCCGGCGGCCCGGTCGTCGACAAGCGCAGCATCGAGCTGCCGAAGGCCCACATCAAGAGCACCGGCAAGCACGGTGTCGTGGTGCATCTGCACCCGGATGTGATCGCCAAGGTCGACCTGCAGGTCACCGCCGCCGAGTAATTCGGTTGATCGGAGGCCGCCTCTCCCGTGGGGGCGGCCTCCGATTTCTTTTGTTTGCTCAGGAATCGCCAGATTTCGGATCGGTTGTGGATTGCCCAGCAAACCAACCGTTTTCGTTGTGTGACCAGTCACATCCGCGTGACCGTTCGTTCACCCAACACGCCCGGCTGTTGCCGTCCAGCGACACGCCGCACGAAATTGATCCACAGTTGCAAACAATGAGAATTACGCCACTACCAGCGCTTTGAGCAGCGCCATCGACTGTTGTCCCCAAGTTTTCCACAGGGGGTGCACAACAGGCGGTGAACAATACCCACGTTATCCACAGGTGTGTACACAGCACGGTTTGGCGGGTCACCGCCCGGTCGCCTAGGTTCGCCTTCGAGGTCGTGACCACGGCTCGAGCGTGGCGGTCCCAACATGTCGGTGCGCTGGCGTACAACGGGTCTTGCACGCCGTTGCGGCGCGAGCAGAGAGGACGGTCGAGCCCATGGCAGTCGTCGACGATCGCGGCCACGACGATCACGGGCCCTCCGATTATCCCGACGCTCCCGGTGAGGATTTCGGCCGTCAGCCGCCCCACGACATGGCGGCGGAACAGTCCGTTCTGGGCGGCATGCTGCTGTCCAAGGACGCCATCGCCGACGTCGTCGAAGTCATCCGCCCCGGCGACTTCTACCGCCCCGCGCACCAGGCCGTCTACGACGCCATCCTCGACCTCTACGGTCGCGGCGAACCCGCCGACCCGGTCACCGTCGCCGCCACCCTCGACCGCAAGGGCGAGCTCAAACGCATCGGCGGCGCACCGTATCTCGTCACCCTGACCCAAACGGTCCCCACCGCCGCCAACGCCGGCTACTACGCCGAGATCGTCGCGGAGAAGTCGGTGCTGCGCCGCCTGGTCGAAGCGGGCACCCGCATCGTCCAATACGGCTACGCGGGCGCCGACGGCCAAGACGTAGCCGAGGTCGTGGACCGCGCCCAGGCCGAGCTCTACGACGTCACCGAACGCCGCTCCAGCGAGGACTTCGCCCCCCTCACCGACATCCTCCAGCCCACGATGGACGAACTCGACTCCATCGCCTCCCGAGGCGGCATCTCCCTCGGCGTCCCCACCGGTTTCACCGAACTCGACGAAATCACCAACGGCCTCCACCCCGGCCAGATGGTCATCGTCGCGGCGCGACCCGGTGTCGGCAAGGCTCTCGCGCTCGACACCCCGCTGCCCACACCGGACGGCTGGACCACCATGGGTGAGGTCGAGGTCGGCGATGACCTGCTGGACGCTCAGGGTCTGCCGACTCGGGTGCTGGCCGCCACGGAGGTCATGCTCGGCCGCCCGTGCTATGAGGTCGCGTTCTCGGATGGCGCCGTAATCGTCGCTGACGAAGAGCATCTGTGGCTCACCGTTTCGCGAATGCACGGTCCGCACTCCGAAATCCGGACGACCGGCGAAATCGCTCACAGCGTGCGAACTCCCGACGACGAGCTGAATCACCGCGTGCCCGCGACCGCTGGGTCGGAGCAGCGTCACATCATCGATGTCCGCAAGATCGAAAGCGTCCCGGTCCGTTGCGTGGAGGTCGACAATGTCGACCATCTCTACCTTGCCGGTCCGACCATGGTTCCGACGCACAACTCCACCCTGGGCATGGACTTCATGCGCAGCTGCTCGATCAAGCACGGCATGGCCAGCGTCATCTTCTCGCTGGAAATGAGCCGCACCGAAATCGTCATGCGCCTCCTATCCGCGGAAGCGAAAATCAAACTGGGCGATATGCGTTCGGGGCGTATGAGTGACGACGACTGGACGAAGCTCGCCCGCCGTATGAGCGAGATCAGCGAAGCCCCACTGTTCGTGGATGATTCGCCGAACCTCACGATGATGGAAATTCGCGCGAAGGCCCGACGGCTCAAGCAGAGGCACGATCTGCGCCTGATTGTCGTTGACTACCTTCAGCTGATGAGTTCGGGTAAGAAGGTCGAATCTCGACAGCAGGAAGTTTCCGAATTCTCCCGTAGCCTCAAGCTGATGGCGAAGGAGTTGGAGGTTCCGGTAATCGCGATTTCGCAGCTCAACCGTGGTCCTGAGCAGCGAACCGATAAGCGGCCTATGGTGTCCGACTTGCGCGAGTCGGGATCGCTTGAACAGGATGCGGACATGGTCATTCTGTTGCATCGGCCTGATGCATTCGAACGAGATGACCCTCGCGGCGGTGAAGCGGATTTGATTCTCGGTAAGCACCGAAATGGTCCCACTGCAACGATTACCGTTGCGCACCAGCTGCACCTGAGCCGCTTCGTCGACATGGCACGCGGCTAGCCGGCGGATTTTGTAGGGTCTCAAAAGTCGTGGCCAAATCTCAAAATGTGTGGCCACTCGATGGCCAATTGGCCATCGATTTGAGACGGATTCAGCCCTGCCCGTGACTCGGGGCTGGCGCTCGGCTGGCGAAGTGTCTGTCGTCGGCGTGCGGCGGCCTCAGACGTGAAGCGACTCACTGTTCAAGTCCGACCTGCGCCTCCGACCAGCGGGATCGGGTCGATCTGCGTCCCGTGCGGTAGAGCCTTTCGATACGCGGATGGCTGGTAGTTGCGTGGCGCGGCGGGATCGGGTCTGTCGGTTTGAAGAGTCGGAGATAGCCGTCTGGTGCCATCACCATCGCTCCCTGGGGCTACGGCGGTTCAGACCCCAAGGCCGGGTCGAGAAACAGCTCACCCTGTAGGCATCTACTCGATTGTTGAGGAATGGCCAATGTTTTGAGACGCGTTGTCGGTCAGGGTAAGCGAAGAATGCCGGGGTTTTCGCAGGAGATCGGCTCGTGGTTGGTGGAGGCAACCCTGTGGCCTGCGTATCTCATAAGTTGTGGCCAGATCTCATAATGTTTGGCCAATCGTTGGCAGTTGGCCAGAGTGATGAGACAGTGGCTGCGCTGGGGCGCGGTGGGCTGTGCCACTGTGGTCAGTTCGGCGGCGATGATGAGGGGGTGCACGTGACGAAACCGGCCCGATGTCGCCGCAGTGCCGCAATCGATTCCGTGGCGAGTCCCGCCGGTGAGATCGTGTTCAAGCGCGCGGGCGATGACGTGGAGATTGCCAGGCCCTTCGCCGAGATCAGCACTGATGTGCTCGTAAAGGCCTTGCCCTGGAGGACTTTTCGCTGGTACTACGGTCAGTGGCACTACTCGGGTTTCTACTGGTCGGCGACGCAACAGGCACATGTCATCTACGAGTCTCGCCTCGAGTTGGCACGTCTGATGTTCGCGGATTTCGACCGTTCGGTGAATCACATTGCTGCGCAACCGTTTCTGCTACGCTCTGAGGTCGACGGCCAGCTACGGCGACACGTACCCGATTACCTGTTGCTCACCGAGCAGGGCCCGATCGTCGTCGATGTGAAGCCTGCATCATGTCTGACCGTCCCCAAGGTGGGGTTCACCTTCGAATGGACCCGGCGGCTGGTCGAGTCCCGCGGCTGGCGCTATCAGGTGTGGAGCGAGCCCGATGAGGTGGAGCTCGCAAACATCCGGTTCCTTGCCGGTTACCGCCGCGACTGGCTGTTCGATGTCAATTCCTTCTCATTACCGCGGCACGACCGTCACCGCAGCAGTGGCTGGTCGGCGATCCGCTGGTCCGGTTGGTAGCTTGGCGTCGGCGCTGGTGACGTGGAATCTGATGGCCTGTTGGTCGCGTCGGACTTGCGTGCGGCCGGGTTCGAAGACGTCGAGCAGATCGGCCACGGTGGTTTCATCATCGAGGACACTCACCTGCGCATCCTCCACGGCTATCACGACGCCTGCGGTGAAGGCTGGAGGGCCCGGACTGACCCTGCCGCCCGGCGGCGGCGCTGAGCAGGGCGGGCCCCATCCGGCTGGCAGGGATCGGCCCGTTCGACTCAGTAATGCCGCACTGGCAACTGGCAACTGGCAACTGGCGAGCGGGATCGGCCAGTTCGGAAGGTGCGGCGTCCCGCGGAGAGCGGGTTGGTCAGGCTGAGCGTCGGTAGTAGGTGATGGAGACGGTGACCGGGCCGTCATCGGAAGCGGTGGTGAGTGTGCGGATGATGGCGATGTCCTGGCCGCCGTGGGAGCGGACGCAGAAGCTGCGGTCGGCGCCGACGGTGGTGAAGGGCAGGGTGGAGGAGGGCTGGGTGTCGATGCCTTCGAGGCACTCGTGCAGGGTGAGGGGGCTGGCCGGTGCGATGTAGGCGTCGCTGTCGTCGGGGATGTAGAAGGCGCCCGCTTCGCGGCCGAGGTACCAGCTGGAGGTGTTCTGGGTCACTTTCCCTGCTTTGAGGTCGAACTCGTAGTCGCCGTCGGGGGAGGTGAGTTCGAGGGTGGTGTAGGCGGCGGTGTATCCAGAAACCGTGGTCGGCTGCGGGGACTTGGAGCGGGAGGACGGGTTGGCGCCGGCGGACGTGGTGGTGCCGGCCGACGGAGGGCGGCTGGCGGTGGCGAGGGTGTTCTGGTCGTCGGGGTCGTCGAAGTAATAGGTATTGAGCAGGATGAAGGTCGCCGCGGCGCCGACGAGAAGCGCGAGGCCCGCCACAAGCGCGATGCGGGTGCGCCGACGTCGGGTGGTCGCGGCTGTATCGCTGGTGGAGCCCGGCTGCAGCAGCGTGGGTGCCGGGGTATGGAGGATATGTGCGGTCGGGGCGTCGGCCCGGGCCGGATTGAGGATGGTGGCTGGCGGGAGAGGTGTGCTCGGCAGGTCGGTGTGGCGGTGGATGTCATTGTCGACCTGTGGGGGCAGCCAGCCGTCGGTGAAGCGGAGCTCGCCGCCGGTGGCGCTGTGGCGGCGGGCGGCCTCGATCAGCCAGGCGGTGCTCGGCCGGTCGTCGGGGTTCTTGGCTAAGCACGGCCGGACCAGCTCGTGCAGGCCGTGTGGAAGGCGGGACAGGTCGGGGGCTTCGTGCACGGCTCGGTAGAGG
>NZ_JBHWHH010000086.1:0-30375 GCF_042732555.1 Nocardia sp. NPDC059764 | reverse complement strand
ACCGCAACTACTGTTCGTCCCGTCGACAGGGACCCTCAGTGAACCGATTCATCGCCGCAGCCTCCACCAGCGCACTTCTCGCCCTCGGCCCGTTGGCCGCCACCGCCGCCGCGGCGCCCGAGCCCGCTACCCCCGTCGCCGACAGCGGCTCCGCCTCGGGCTCGGGCACTTTGGTCGGCCTCAGACTCCAGACGCTGTTGTGCCAGCTGAAGGGCGGCACCATGACCAGCTCCGCCGTCGAAACCGCTCCCCCGTCCCACTGCACCGTCAGCTGATCCCCCGAGTGGATGCCGATCACTCCTCGATCCGGCCGGGTGGCCCGGATCGGGGTTGGGGCGTTATGATCGGCTCGATGATTACTCATTCCAATCAAGGATTGGGGGTCTCGTTCGCTTCTGGTGAGTGCTGATGCACCCATCCACCGCGAACGGGACGACTTCCCGACATTCATTCTGGCTGCGCGTGCGGGAGTTCGCCGTGCCGCCCTCCATGATCGAGACCGCTACCGCTCGGCGTCGCGCCGGGGATTGGGCTGGGGCTTGTGCCGCAGCGGGTTTCGATGTGGATATCGATCTGCGGGCGGTGGCCCGCATCCATGGGCGAGGGCTTGCCGCTCGCGTCCGAAACGATCTGCGAAGTCTGGCACCGGATCTGCTGCGCTGGCATCTGCCCCGGGTCGCTCCTGACGGATTGCTGCGGCCCGGGCTGACGATGTCGCTGGCTCGGTACGGCGGCGACGAGTACGGAAGTGGCTGCGGCGGAGCCGATTCGGTTCATCTGGTGGTGCGGACCGCTCCCGCGTGGGCGGATGCCGGTCAGCGAGTGAGCCTCGCGCTGTGGGACGGATCCGGTGACCGGGACGTCGGCACATTGCATCCGCTTCCCCGTCCGGACCGGCGGTATCGGCTCGATCTTCATCGTCACCTGTGGGATTCGCGTCGTATCGACGAGCTCCGAATACGTTCCGGGGCAGTGCGACTCGACATCCCGAACGATGTCGAAGCCCAGCTCTCGGGCGCGGCCTCACCCGGTTGCGCCGTGGACCGGTGGGCCGACGAGGCCGGGATTCTGCTGCGCGCCGAAGGGAATGCGGGCGGCCGGGTGCTCGTGCGGGCCGGGGTGCGGCGGCGGATCGTCCTCGAATTGTCTTCACACGCAGGTGATCCACCCGATGTGCGGATCGCCGAGCGATATCCGCGCGGCGAGATGTCCGGGCTACCCGTGCTGCCCGATGCCGCGACCTGGGTGCTGCCTGATCTGGAGCTGATGCGCGCGGGTGCGATCACGGCCGATCGGCTGCATCCACTGGTCGCATCGGCGCTGGAACCGGGCCATTCGAGGTCCGAAACCTCCGGTGGCACAGGTCAGGACGGTCGGACGCTGTTGCTGGAGTGCCGCGGCGAGCTGCATCGGGTGGCACTGGTGGACGGGGTGCTGGCTGCCCTGGATCACACTCCCGCCGAGGTCCGGCGGGAGGAGCTGCTGGTCGCCCTGACCGGCACTCCCCTGCCGTGTCTCCAGGCGATCGACCGGGCGCACCGGCGACCGGACTGGCTGTCCGAGGTCCGGGAACGGTTGATGCACGGCGACACCGCCGGTGCGCTGACCGTTGTCGAGCGCGCTCTAGGTCCCGACGCGTTGCTCCGCGAGGGCGCGCTGCGCGACGAGCTGGAGGCGGCAGCGCGGCAGCGGATCACCTACGGCCTGTTCCGATCCGGCCTGGCCAAGCCGTTCCCTTGCCTTCCCCGGCCGAAGCACCGAGCCCATCCGCGAAACGCGACCTCCCGCTGATCCGCGGGCGTCGCTCCCCATTCCTCTGAACTCCCAAGGTGATTCACGCATGTCTACCGAAGCCCATTCCGACTCCCAACTCACCATCGCGGGCGACCTGCTGTCCCTGCTGGGCGATGTCGCCACCGAGCCCCGGCCCAATCTTCAGCTCGAAGCCCTCACCCTGGCCGTGGCCGCCGACCTGCCGGTCCTCCTGTGGGGCGAGCCGGGCATCGGCAAAACCGCTGCCCTGACCCAACTCTCGGACGCCCTCGATCTCCCGCTGACCACGGTGATCGCCAGTGTGCACGAGCCGTCGGACTTCTCGGGCCTGCCGATCATCGGCGACGATCCCGCCACCCAGGGTGTGCCCATGGCCCCGCCGGAGTGGGCCGTCCGCCTGGTGCGCGCCGGGCGTGGCCTGCTGTTCCTGGACGAGCTGTCCACCGCGCCGCCCGCCGTCCAGGCCGCCCTGCTCCGCCTGGTGCTGGAACGCCGGATCGGCACACTGCGGCTGCCGCCGGGCGTCCGCATCGTGGCCGCCGCCAACCCGCGGTCCTCGGCGGCCGATGGCTGGGAGTTGAGCCCGCCGCTGGCCAACCGTTTCGTCCACCTGAACTGGGTGCACGACCATGAGGTGGTGGTGCGCGGTCTCGGCGGGACGTGGCCGTACGCGACGCTGCCCACGCTCGATCCCGAGAAGTTCCCGGAGGCAGTCGATTTCGCCCGTCGCGCGGTGTGCGGCCTGCTCTCGGGCCGCCCGAAGCTCGTGCACCAGTTGCCCAGCAGCGAGGCACGTCGGGGCGGCGCGTGGCCGTCGCCGCGCAGTTGGGAGATGACGGTGCGGCTCATCGCCTTCGCCACCGCCGCTGGGGCCGGCCGTGACGTGCTGTCGCTGCTGGTCCGTGGCTCGGTCGGCGACGGCCCCGGGTTCGAGCTGCTCACCAGCATCGACCGCATGGATCTCCCGGATCCCGAGCTGCTGCTCGCCGATCCCGACGCCGCCGACCTGCCCACCCGCGGCGACCTGCGGCAGGCGGCGCTCGACGCCGTGGTGGCGGCCGTGCGCAGCCGCCGCACCAAGGCCCGCTGGGACGCCGCCTGGGTGCTGCTGGCGAAGGCCGCCGAAACCGGCGCGCCCGACCTGGTGGTCGTTCCGGCCACCACCCTCGCGAGTCTGCGCCATGAAACCTGGGACGTCCCCGCCTCGATCGAGCGCCTGACCGGCATGGTCTCGGTCTCCCAGGGCGCGGACCGCGCCGCCGCCCGCATCACCGCGCAGGTGGGCCGATGACCCCGATCCTGGACTCCGAGAAGCTCTTCGCCGCCCGCCTGCTGGCCGTCCGCGCCCGCCCCTACCTGGCCACGGCCCTCTACGCCCTGAATATCGTCGAATCCCGCCGGGTCCCCACCATGGCCGTCGACCGCTACTGGCGTTGCTACGTCTCCCCCGCCTTCGTCGACCACACCCCGGTCGAGAATCTGGCGTCGGTTCTCGTGCACGAGGTTTCCCATCTCCTTCGCGACCACCACGGCCGCAGCGATCGTTTCGCCCAGGCCCACAACCTGTCCGGCCCCGCCGAACGCCTCCGCATGAACATCGCCGCCGACGCCGAGATCAACGACGACGCGTTCGGCGACGGCCTGATCCAGCCCGAGGACGCGGTCACCCCCGCCACCCTCGGCCTGTCCCCCGGCGAGCTCATGGAGGACTACCTTCACCAGTTCCGGCTCACCGTCGACGCCCAGCACCTGGCCTGGCTCGACTGCGGCAGCGGCGCCGACGGTCTCGACCGCGAGTGGGATCTGGGCCCGGGCGATGCCGACGGCTTGACCGACCAGCAACGGGACGCCGTCAAATTCCGTGTCGCCCAAGGCATCGCCGGCCGGCCCGGCGACGCCCCCGACGGCTGGCGTCGCTGGGCCGACCGCGCCCTCCACCCGCCTCAACCCTGGCGAGACCTCCTCGGCGCGGCCCTCCGCTCCGCCGCCTCCGCGCCCGGCCTCGGCGCAACCCACACCTACTCGCGACCGTCGCGCCGCGCCACCGCCCTCCCCCGAACCATCCTCCCGACCCTGCGCCGCACCCCACCCCACGTCACCGTCATCATCGACACCTCGGGCTCGGTGAGCGACACCGAATTGGGCAGCGCCCTACTGGAAACCGCCGCCATAGCCCGAACCCTGGGCGGCCGCAAAGACCTGCTGACCGTCATCTCCTGTGATGCCGCGGCGCACATCGCAGGCCCGTTCTGCCAGTCCGAGAGCATTCCGTTGATCGGCGGCGGCGGCACCGACCTCTGCGCGGGTTTCGCCAAAGCCGCACGCGCCCAACCCCGCCCGGACGTCCTGGTGGTCCTCACCGACGGCCAAACACCCTGGCCCAAGCAGTGTCCGTCCGCTCGAACCGTGGTCGGTCTCTTCCGCCGACCCATCACCTGGACCGAGGACGAATCGGGGTACATCCCCGACAAGCCCCCATCCTGGGCCCGTGTCGTCGAGATCGGCTGACATTCGCGGCAGTGACACGGTCGAACGGCAAT
This sequence comes from Nocardia sp. NPDC059764, assembly GCF_042732555.1. Classification (NCBI taxonomy): domain Bacteria; kingdom Bacillati; phylum Actinomycetota; class Actinomycetes; order Mycobacteriales; family Nocardiaceae; genus Nocardia; species Nocardia sp. NPDC059764. The sequence goes on along the minus strand of NZ_JBHWHH010000086.1, from coordinate 26,062 downwards.
GCCGCGCAATCGGATTCAGCCCTCGCAGCAGCCGCGATCACGATCCGCCGCTCGGGCGCCCGCTCCGAGCGCGGCCGGGGACGGGCAGCAGGTGCCACCGCGCCGTGATGCCGACCGCGGTGAACACGCTGAGCAACGCCACCGCCGCGATCGCCCACCACGAGTGTCTGAACCCGTTCAGGGTTACATCAAGCCAGATGGCCGAACGAAGGCCCGTCCCGGCGGATTCCGGGGCGGACCGATAGGTAATGCGCGGTCAGTGCGGTTGCGCGGCTGCCCGTTTCGGCAGGCCGTACACCACCGCAAAGGAAGCCTCGGCGAGGGCGATCGCCACCCCTGCATGGCCTGATCAGAACGAAATGATCTGTTCTACTCCAGCGAACAGAGGCATCGCTCGGACCAAGCGCGAAGTCTAATTGGAATAGAACATTCCGTTCTGATACTGTTCGTCGCAGGCGACCGACCCGGGTCGCTGATCCGAAGGGAAGAACCCATGTACCTCGTCGTCGGCGCCACCGCTCACTTCGGCCGTCAGGCCGTGGACGCCCTGCTGACCGCGGGCCTGCCGGTACGGGCTCTGACCCGCCGCCCCGAAACCGCCGGGCTGCCCGCGGCCGCCCAGGTGATCGCAGGCGACCTCACTTCCGAAGACGCTCTGGCCGAAGCGGTTTCGGGTGTCGAGGCGATCTTCCTGGTGCTCCCCTACGGCATGGAGGTCGCTCCCCTACTGGCCACCGCCCGCCGCGCCGGCGTGCGGCGCATCGTCTTCCTGTCCTCGGGCGCGGTGGTCGACGGCGCGCAGGCCCAGCCCGACGTGATCGCCCGGTACCACCGCGACGTCGAAGCCGCGATCGAGGTGTCCGGCATCGAATGGACGTTCCTGCGCCTGCTGTTCCCGGCCATCAACTCCCTGACCTTCGCCATGCAGCTGGCCGGCGGCGACGTCATCCGCGCCGCCTACGGCCAGGCCGCCGCGTCGGTCGTCCACGAGAACGATGTGGCCGAGGTGGCCGCCGCGGTGCTGCCCGGCGGCCACGCCGGAAAGACCTACGACCTGACCGGCCCGCAGTCCCTCACCCAGACCGAGCAGGTCGAGATCCTGGCCGCGGCCCTCAACCGTCCCCTCACCTTCGAGGAACTCGACGACGCCCCGGTCCGCGCCCAGATGGCCCAGTTCATGGACCCGGCCTTCATCAACGCCCTGTTCGACCTGATGGCCGAAACCGTCGGCAAGCCCGCCGCACTCAACACGGTCGTCGAAGACCTCACCGGCCACGCTCCCCGCACCTACGCCGACTGGGCAGCCGACCACCTCGCCGACTTCTCCTGAGCGACACGCGCAGCGACGCGCGGTGCGATGCGGTGAAAATCGCATCTCGGGTTCCTGGATGGCAAGGTGCACGATCACGGCGTCCTGGTGAATGCACCGGCGTCGCTGCGCTTGCGGATGTCGGCCTTGCCGATCCGGCGATCGCGTGATCGATCGTCATCGCACCGCCGATCTCGATGCACGCAGGAATCACTCGATGCACATGCAGGAATCAACAGTGAGGAGGGCTAGTGACGAGCAAGGTGGTTCAGCGGGCCGGCATGGTCGGCAGGCTGGGTTTCGCGGGTGTGGTGGCCGGTGCGTTGGTTCTGGAACAGCACGCCGTCGCCCACGCCGCCGAGACGACCACGTTCCAACTCCCGCTGCTGGAGGTATCCCAATCATGGGGTGTCCCAGCATCATTCACGATCTTCCTGACGGCGACCGTCGGCGACGAGCCCGGAGTCACCACCTTCGGTGTCGCCAACCCGCCGCCGTTCGACGGCAAGCACCCGCTCGATTCGCCCGCCCGGATCTGGTGGGCGAACCTGTCGACCGGAGCGGCGGGCATCGTCGACATGGACGTTCGCGAAACCGCGGAGCAGCCCTGCGACTGCGCCCCGGTCCCGGTGTCGGTGAACACCGGACCGGGCCGGATCGCCGCGATCGTGACCGCCGGCGGCGTCGCCGCCAACGTGTCCTCGGGACTCGGAACGTTCACCACTCCTTGATCCCCTGGTGAGAGGCACATAATCCGGAACCGGGGACACCGGACCGGCCCCACGGAGTAGCGTGCGGTCCATGAGCGCATGCGAGGTTTGCGGTAACGATTACGCCATGCCGATCGTCGTCGAAGCTCAGGGAGTGCGGCACGTCTTCGACTGCTTCGAATGTGCGATCCACCGCATGGCACCCATCTGCGAGCACTGCAATTGCAAGATCATCGGACACGGCGTGGAGTCCGAGGGCAGATTCTTCTGCTGCGTGCACTGCGCCGTGTCCGAGGGTGCCATAGGCCTGGTCGACCACATCTGAAACGGGCGGTCCGGAATGCCGAACACCCCTGCGGTGCTTCGGCATTCCGGACTGCGCACTGTGGGTGGGGCGGGCGGGGCTCGAACCCGCGACCAATGGATTATGAGATCAATCGCTGTCGGCTCTGCGCGGACCAGCAAAGTACCTGTACGTCATGGAGCGCTTTTCCATAAGCTATTGGTCCAGGCTTCCTGTTGCGCGCCCGATCGCGCCGACATGGCCTTCCCCGACGAGTTCAAAGCCCTCGGCGACGAGTCCGCAGATGCCGCGGCTACGGCAACCCTGTCACCCCGCCCATCGAAGACCATCCAACGGCGTGGAGCCACGACTAGGTGTATTGACCGGAGACGTTGATCGAGTGCCTCACTCAGCTTGGCCATTCATGGGTCTTGCTGTCGCTGGGGGGATGCCGATCTCGTCAATGTCATGGCCGCTGCAGTGGGGGCGAGGGGCGCGGGCAGGCCGATGCTGTGTCTGCATCCCTGCGGGCGCTGCGCTGCCGTTCCGCCCCCGGGGAACCGGTGTTCCGGATTCGCTGACCCCCAACCCTTCTCGAAGCGGCTCCGGGCCTCAGAAGGTGAACTGATCGCCGTAGGCGGTGGTCTGTACAACCCCCCGCACGGTACTCACCGTAGTCGTAACGAAGGGGACGGCCGACACCGGCGAGGCGCATTGGGCGACATTCAACGCGGCGTTGTCGAAAGAGATGCGGTACGGGAACACGGTGGTGTCGTCCAGGGCCGACGTCGCTGTTGTCGCGACGGTGACCTGGCCGGGCCCCAGCGTGGCCGTCAAGACCTCTAGCAGGCCCAGTACTCCACCGACACTGGGTCCCAGGTCGATGCTGGGTGGACTGGTACTGGTTGGGGTGGTAGTGGTTGGGGTCGTCGTGGTCGTCGTGGTCGTCGTGGTCGTCGTGGTCGTTGGGGTCGTCGTGGTCGTCGGGGTCGTCGTGGTTGGGGCAGCGGCTGGGCCGGTAGTGGTAATGGCGAAGCCGACCGGGCGGGTACTGGGTGTGATGGTGCTGGGGGTGATGACGGAGGCGATGGACGTAGTCGGCACGGGAGTGGCCGTCGCAATCGGCGCGCTGACAGGGCTCGCAGGGCTCACTGTCGGGGCAAGGGCGCCGACCAATCCTTGATTGGGCTCGATTCCGACGGTGAAGCCGCCGGCCACACTGATCCCGCAGCCGAGGATGAACCCTGCGACGGCTTGACCGGACGTGATCGGGCCACCCTCCACATTGACCGAGTAATCGCCGGACATCTGCGCGGCATGCGCGAACGTCATGAGGAAATTCGGAGTCCGGTTACCAGGCAGATTCACCCCGACGCTGTCGACGGATGCCGTCAGATGAACTCCCGAACCGGTTACCTCTGAGCCGGGCGGCTGGGCTCGGCCCAGGTTGGTACCCCAGACCCACACGCCCAGGGTTGCCACGGCCGTGCCCGCCGCGGCGACGATTAGTAGACGCCGCAAACCTGGATCCTTTCTCGAAGATGTGCGCTAGCGCTTCTTCCGGAGTCCGATATCACAGGAACAGCCGCTGTTGGCTGGCAATAGAGCCTATCGGAGATATCAGGCTGAGGAGCAATGCGGCGATAAGGCGTGTCGACCAGGGAATTCCTGCCGGCGAGCCGATACCCGCCGTAAAGGTCAGAACAGTCGATCCGGCGGTGCCGACAGCGGACACCTACGGCTCGAACCGAACCACATGGGCAAGAATCCACGCCCATCGACGCTGGTAGCCGTGCTCGCAGAAGAGTCCGGTATAGGCTTCCAACGCACAACTAGCGCGCCGGGCGTTCAAGCCGTTTCTTCTCAGTCTTCTTCCCGGTGGCCTTTGTCGCGGCGCTCTTCCCAGCAGATGACTTCGTCGGGGTAGCCTTTTTCCCGGCCGCCTTCGCAGCTGTGTCCTTTTTCGCGGCGCCCTTCGTTGCCGGAGCCTTCTCGGGAGTGCTGTCAGCAGCAGACGGCTTGTCTACCACCGACTTCGGGACCGAGGTACGCCGACCACCATTCGGCTCGGAAGCCGAGATTCTCGCGTCGGTCCGAGACTTCGCGATATCCCATTGAGCCCTCGCGGCGGCGGTCGGTTGGCAGTAACACACTCTCGCCCAAGCTCTCGCGCCACTTGTCCGAGCCGCTCATCGCGGTCACAGCGAAGCCGTCCATCAACTTGGACATGCCTTCGGAGGGCGCAAAGGTCGCCGCCAGGTTGGGCAGCTGAATCGAATCGAGGGGACCTCCGAAGTAGGTCGGCAATTGCGGATTCGCCACAGCACCTACAGAACTGCCCATCGCACTGCGGTAGCTGTTCGCGAGCCCCCAGGACTCGCGCATTCCGTGGAAGACGGCGAGATCGACTTCAGCATCGAGGACGAAGCGGGCCGTCCATCCGTCGCTGCCACGACCAGCAGCTTCGACAAACTGCACGGTCCGACCGAATCGCCCATACCGGCAATGACCGCTCGGGTTACCTCCAACTCCAGTGCAGCCTTCTCAGGTACACATCGATCGTCGAAGTCGTCCCTCAACTCGCGGATGTCGTCCAGCGAAGCGCTCCCCATGATGCGACGCCCGTAATGTATTCATGGAAGAGCGCTGTTCTAGATTGAAACCTCTCCAGAAGCGACACAAACCCCTGTTCAGAGGGGTTTGTGGGGCGGGCGGGGCTCGAACCCGCGACCAATGGATTATGAGTCCACGGCTCTAACCGACTGAGCTACCGCCCCAGACCGCTGGAGATCACTGCGGGCTGCGCGAGATGCTACCGCTTCGGTGGGGGCGATGCCCAGTCGGACCTATCAGGCGGCGGCGGGGCCGTCCGCGATCTTGTTGAGTTCGAGCTGGTAGTAGAGGATGCCGAGGCCGAAGACGAAGTTGAGCAGGAAGCCGAAGAGGGGGTTGCAGGTGGGTTCGAGGCCTGCGGCTTGCTGGGACTGGCTGATGCGGGTGCCGGTGCGCCAGAAGCTGATCAGGGCGGCGATGCCGGTCCAGGAGAGCAGGATCATGACCAGGAGGGGACCGGCGACGGGGGCTTCGGGGTCGCGGCGGAGTTCGGCCATCTCCTTGTGGATCTTGTAGTACCAGACCAGGAAGTAGATGCCGAGGGTCAACAGCGGCCAGACCAGCCACACCAGCACGGGGTTGCGGGGTTTGATCGGCGTGGCGAGGGCTGTGGTCATGGGGTGAATCCTTTTGTTGTGGTGCGATTTTCGTGTCCCGGTGGGAACCGGCTGCCGGAACGTATCCACAGGATCGTGACCTGATCGTGAAGCGTTAATCTGAGGCGACCACCAACGGCAGGGAGGCACAGGATGTCGAATCTGTTCGGGAACGTGCTGAAGGCGCATCAGTGGCTCTACGAGAACAGCCACGGGGCGATCGGGCACAAGTTGTTGTTCGGGAATCCGACCCTGCTGCTGCGGACGGTGGGGCGGAAGACCGGTCAGGAGCGCACGAACGCGCTGACCTACGCCAAGGACGGCAAGAACTACCTGGTGACGGCCTCCAACGGCGGGTCGCCGCGACCGCCGGGCTGGCTGGCGAATCTGAAGGCTCGGCCACAGTGCGTGATCCAGATCGGGACCCAGCGGATCCCGGTCACCGCCACCGCCACCTATCCGGACAATCCGGAGTACACGCGGCGGTTCCAGCTGGTCGACAAGGTCAACAAGGGCCGGTACACGCAATACCAGATGAAGACCTCGCGGCCGATCGCCGTGGTGGTCCTCACACCCCGCTGACACACCCGGCGGGGTGGACCTGGCGGCTTAGGGTCGGCTACCCTGCTGGCTAGAGGGGAGTACTTCCCACGAACCATTCCGGTCAGTACGGGCCGCGCCGTCGCGTCCCCCGGGTGGTTGCCCACGGTATCCGCGGGTGAAGGAGACCTCGGCTGGTTTGCCATGTCCGAGGAGGTCCCATGAGTGCTACCCCCACTCTCCTAGCCGCTACCCCCGTCATCGACAGCATCGGAACCCCCTGGTTGTGGGGTGGAACGATCGCCGCGGTGCTGGCGCTGCTGGTTCTCGATTTCACGCTCACCCGCCGCCCGCACGAGGTGTCCATGCGGGAGGCCATCGGCTGGACGGCGTTCTACATCGCCCTGCCGGTCGCGTTCGGCGTGTTCCTGTGGTTCAACAACGGCGGCACCCCGGCGGTGGAGTTCTTCACCGGTTATCTGCTGGAGAAGTCGCTGTCGGTGGACAACCTGTTCATCTTCATGCTGCTGCTGTCGGCGTTCGCGGTCCCGGCGGCGCTGGCCCAGCGGGTGCTGCTGTACGGCATCGCGGGCGCGCTCGTGCTGCGCGGCATCTTCATCGCCCTGGGCGCGGCCGCCCTGGCCACCCTGGACTGGGCGTTCCTGCTGTTCGGCCTGATCCTGCTGGTCACCGCGCTCAAGCTGCTGGCCGACGCGGCCGGCGGACACGAGCAGGAACTCGACATCGCCAACATGAAGTCGGTGCAGCTGCTGCGCCGCATCTGGCCGGTCACCGACGACTACCGCGGCACCAAGATGACGGTGCAGGAAGCCGACCCGGACAAGCCCGGCAAGTTCCGCCGCGTCCTGACCCCGCTCGCCCTGGTCGTGGCCGCGGTCATGGCCACCGACATCGTCTTCGCCGTCGACTCGGTCCCCGCGGTGTACGGCGTCACCGGCGACCCGTTCCTGGTCTTCGCCACCAACGCCTTCGCGCTACTCGGCCTGCGCGCACTGTATTTCGTCCTGCACGCCGCCCTGTCGCGCCTGGTGCACCTGGCGTACGGCCTGGCCGCCATCCTCGCCTTCATCGGCGTGAAGCTGGTCCTGCACTGGTCCCACGGCATCTGGAGCGGCGTCCCGACCATCCCCACCGCCGCCTCCCTGGTGGTGATCGTGGTGGTGCTGACGACCGTCACCCTCACCAGCATCTACTCCACCCGCGGCGAGGAGAACGAACCCGTAGCCGACCCGCGGTGAGCCACCGCGGCGGAACCCGATGCCGCTGAACCGGTTCCCGCGTCCACCGCTCGATCCAGTCGATCGGGCGGTGGACGCGTGGCTAACCGCCGCCGCCTCCGCACCCACCGCCACCACCGCCGCATCCCCCTCCGCCGCCACCACCGCCGCAACCTCCGCCACCGCAGCCGCTGCCACCGCCGCACCCGCTGTGCCCGCCGCCGCAGCCGCCGCTGCCACCGGGGTCCCCACCAGCGCCGCAGTTGATCACACCGCCGCTGCCGCTCACCGAACCGCCGCCGTAGGCCGAGCCACCGGCCCAGCCTCCCCCGGCCCGCCATCGCTCCCTTCGGCGCTTCACCTCGAGATCGGACCGGATGCCCTCGATGAGCCCATAACTCAGCGCGCTCACGAAGCCGATACACAGGATCACGGAAACTATGATGCCGATCATCGCCGGCCTCCTCCCCCGTCTCGCGGCAGCCGTGACCGCGAGATATAGCCGAAAAATACGCCGGGAGAATCGCTTCGGCCAACCTATTTATCGGGCCCTGCCCGGCCGCGGGATTCGACGTAGCGTGTAGCCATGTTGCTGAACCGTTCTCGGCGTCCGAGCATCGAACAGGTCAATCAGGTGGTCGACGCGCTGGAGATTCCGGAGGCGGTGTTCAAGACCTGCCCGTGGCAGCCACGGGAACTCGTGGAGACCGGTTTGCGGCAGTGGTTGCGATGCTGCGGAGCGGCCATGCGCGACGATCGAGTGATCGGGATGCCATCGCACGCGGTGGACGAGGCCTGGCACGGACTCATCCTGTGCACGAAACGGTATGCGCGCCTGTGTGATGACGCGTTCGGGCGGTTCCTGCACCACTTCCCGGACGGGGAGGGCTCGGGATCCGGGGACCCGATGGCGGAGCAGTTGGGACGCACCGTGGTCGCCTGGTCGTTCGTGGCGCGACCGGGCGAGGAATGCGTGCTGTGGAACCTGGACAGCGTTGTGGGAGTGGACCATCCGTGGGGCATCCCCACCGAGCGGGTCCACTCGATCGAGGCGGCGTTGCGGGCGGGCTAGTTCCCGCCGCCTCCGCCGCACCCGCCACCGCCGCAGCTGCTGCCGCCGGCGCAGCCGCTGTGTCCACCACCGCACCCATGGTGGCCATGGTTTCCACCCCCGTGGTGATCGTGGCCGCTGCTCCCGTGGTGCCCATGGCCACCGCCCATGTGATGGCCGTGGGCGTCGCCTCCGGGGGACCATCCGCTAGCGCGATCGCCCGAGTCGACGGTCCAGTCGCCGCCGCCGGAGCCGACTCCCCAGCGCTTGTCGCGTCTTCCACGCACTCGATCGCGTTCACCTCGCTTGGTGACCACCGCCACGACGACCAGCGTGAACACGATGAAGACAACAATGAATCCGACAGCGAACATCGTCGGCCTCCTCCCCCCGTCTCGCGGCCCCTGTGGCTGCGAGGCTGAGCCGAAAGCTACGCGGGGAGGGGCGGTGCGACAAGCGCATTTACCGAGGGGCTCATCACCGGTGTGAGCCCCTCGGGGGCGGGTACTCGCTACGTCAGTTTGACGCGGGCCGCGAAGAAGCGGGCGACGGCGGGGGCGAAGCGGTTGAAGCGGTACTGGAGCCATGCTTCCGGTGTCACCGGCACCACGTCGCGTCTGTTCTCGACGGCCTTGACGATCTGGTCGGCGACCTTCTCGGGGCCGTAGCGGCGGGCCGCGTACAGCTTGTCGTAGCGCTGCTGCTTGGCGGCTTCCTCCTCGGCGGAGACGCCCGAGAAGCGGGTGTTGGCAACGATATTCGTGTGCACAATTCCTGGGCAGATGGTCTGCACACCGATCCCCTGGCCCGCCAGTTCGGCGCGCAGGCAGTCGGAGAACATGAAGACCGCGGACTTGGAGGTGGAGTACGCGGCAAAGCCCCGCTGCGGGGTGTACGCGGCCATCGACGAGAGGTTGACGATATTGCCGCCCAGGCCGCGGTCGGCCATGGCCTTGCCGAACGCCCGGCAGCCGTTGATGACACCGTGCAGGTTGATATCGAGAACCCGGTTGAATTCCGCCGCGGAGGTGTCGAAGAAGTCGCCCGCGGCGCCGATGCCGGCGTTGTTGATCAGGATGTCGGGCACGCCGTGCGCGGCGATGACCGCGTTCGCGTGCTCGGCGACGGCCTCGGCGTCGGACACGTCGAGCTGGTAGGCGTGCGCGACACCGCCGATCCCCGCGATGAGGTCCGCGGTCTCCTTGGCGGAGTCCAGGTTGATGTCGGACAGCACGACCTCGGCGCCCTTGCGGGCGAACGCCAGAGCGGTCTCGCGGCCGATGCCGCTGCCGCCGCCGGTGATCACCAGCAGCTGGTGATCGAAAGGCCGCTGCTCCGAACCGACCTCGGCCCGGCGCAGGGTACGCGGGGTGTCCCCGGTGCGGAGCGAGTCGATGAGCTCGATGGTGGAGGTGGCCAGCAGTTCCGGGTGCGAGAACGGCAGCCAGTGCCCGCCGCCGACCTCGCGGCGGTACAGGGTGGGCGCGTACTCCTTGGTGTCGGCGTAGCCGGCGGGCCGCACCGCCACATCCCGGCGCGCGATGACCAGCTGCACCGGCACCTCGGTGCGGCGTTCGCGCGGATCACCCAGGCGCTGCAGGATATTGGCGCGGTAGATGCGCATGCCGTCGAAGAAGTCGCGGCGGAATTCCGGTCCCAGCTTGATGTTCTCCGGCGAGGTCTCGTTCATCAGGCCGACGAAGCGCGACCACATCTTCTCGGTGCCCAGCGGCTTGAGCACCACCCGTGGCACGCCCGGCGTCATGAACAGACCGGTGTAGAGCGAGGACAGCAGCTGGGTGAACGGCCCCCACACCTTGCCCTGCGACATGCGCGAGCGCACCCACGCGCCCAGGTGGTCGAGGTTGGGTCCGGACACCGAGGTGAAGGACGCGACCCGCCCGACGGCCTGCGGCTCGCACACCGCCTCCCACATCTGCACCGAACCCCAGTCGTGGGCCAGGATGTGCACGGGCGCATCGGGACTCACCGCGTCGGCGACGGCGAAGAAGTCGGCCGCGAAGTGCTCGAGCCGGAAGTCCTCGGTGCGGTCGGTGCGGGTGGAGCGGCCGTGGCCGCGGGTGTCGTAGGTGACGACGTGGAAGCGGTCGGCGAGCAGCGGCACGACCCGGTCCCACAGGTGGTTGTCGTCGGGCCAACCGTGTACCAGCACAACGGTTTCTTTCGATGTCCCAGCGGCGGACGGCTCGCCGTATTCGTAGACGGCGATATCGAATTCGCCCGAGCGCACCCGGCGCTCGGCGGCGGGGATGACGGTGGCTTCGGTCACGATCTTCTCCTCGTTGAGACGGTGCTAGAGGTCCAGCACCAAACGGTCCCCGCCGCAACGGGATACACAGATGAGCATGTCGCCGGCCGCACGCTCGGCGTCGGTGAGCACGGTGTCGCGGTGGTCGACCTCGCCGGAACGCACCCGCACCACGCAGGTGCGGCAGAAGCCCTGGCGGCACGAATACGAGCTGTCCGGAAGGGCTTTCAGCACTTCCTCGAGCACCGACTTGTCGGCGGGCACGTCGAGCACCTCGCCGGTGCGGGCCAGCTCCACCTGGAAGGCGGTGCCGTTCACCACCGGCGGCGGCGAGAACCGCTCGGAATACAGTTCCACGCCGCGCACGCCGTTGAATGTCATTGTGCGCACGGTGTCGGCGATGACCTGGGTCATGACGACCGGTCCGCAGCAGTAGACGGAGGTGTCGGGCCCGACGCCGGGCAGCAGGTCCGCGGCGGTGGGGACGCCGTGCTCGTCGTCGGTGCGCACGGTGACCCGCGACCCGAACGACTCCACCTCGGACAGGAACGGAATGGTGTCGCGGGAGCGCCCGGCGTACACCATGGTCCAGTCGATGCCGAGCCGATCGGCCATCCGGATCATCGGCAGGATCGGCGTGATCCCGATACCGCCCGCCACGAAATGCACTCGCGCGGCGGAGGATCCGTACCCGGGCAGCACGAACGGGAAGGCGTTGCGGGGCCCGCGCACGGTGATCGTGGTGCCGACCCGAACCGCGTCGTGCACCTCGAGGGAGCCGCCGTTGCCGTCCGGAATACGGCGCACCGCAACGCGATACGCGTGCCGATCAGCCGGGTCACCGCACAGCGAGTACTGGCGGACCTTGCCCGAGGGCAGTTCCAGATCCAGGTGCGCGCCGGGCCGCCAGGCGGGCAGTTCGCGCCCGTCGGGGGCGGTCATCAGCAGGCTGATCACGTCGGTGTCGTGCGCCTCGACGCGGCGTTCGACGACCACCAGCGGAATCCGCCACGAGTCGACCCGCACGTCGGGTTCACGCCGGTTGACGAACGTGCTCCAGCGCAGACGACTGTCGGCGATGAAGTCCAGGACCCGGGTGGTGCGGTCGGCACGCCCCTTGCCGAACAGGTCCTGCGGCGGTGTGACGGGAACGGGCCGGATCGCGGCGCTCACGCCTGCATCTCGCTGCGCTCGGCTCCGGCGTGCGCGAAACGCGCTGTGTCCATTGTTCGCTCGCTCCGCTCGTTCACGAGGCCATCACACGCGCGGCCGGGGACTGCGCCAGGTAGGCCACGGCCTGCGCGGTGGACCCGACGCCTTCGGGGCTGTAGCCGGGCTTGAACGTGGACAGCGCGCTGATCAGCAGCGACGGGATGCCGGGCACCGAGCCGCGCCACATGCCCGCGAAGATCCGGGCGACCAGCACCGGGTAGCGGTGATTGGGCAGCGAGGGGTCGGCGTGCACCAGGAACTTGGTGCCCCGCAGCAGCAGCGCGATGAAGATGGGGAAGACGATCAGCATGAGCGCGCCGCGGCGCACGTAGCCGATCTCGAAGTACTCGGCCACGTCGTGGGCGACCATGCGGTGCTCGACCTCTTCGGCGCCGTGCCAGCGAAACAGGTCCAGCATCTGCGGGTCGGCGTCGAACCGCTCGAGGTCGGCGTTGATCACCCAGTCGCCGAGGAAGGCGAAGAAGTGCTCGAGCGCGGCGATCACACCGAGCCGTTCGACGAGTTGCTGCTGCTGGGCGGCCGTGGTGCCCAGTTCCCGCGGACCCAGGGTCTTGCGGAAGAGGAACTCGGCCTGCCGCACGTACGGCTCGACATCGATGCCGTGCGCGGCCAGCACCTCCTCGAGCGCCCCGTGGTGGCTCTCGGCGTGCATGGACTCCTGGCCGATGAACCCGATCATGGCCTCGCGCAGCTTCTCGTCCTTGACCAGTTCGAGGGCTTCGCCGAAGGTCACCAGGAACATGCGCTCGCCTTCGGGCAGCAGCATGCTCAGGGCATTGAGGACGTGCGAGGCGATCGGTTCCTGCTTCATCCAGACCGGTTCGGTCTTCGACCAATCGAACCGGACATTGCGGGCGTGCAGGGCTACCTCACCGGGTTCGGTCACCTCTCGGCGGCCCAGCTTCGGAAGTAGCTTCATCGGTACTCCTGGTCTCGTAGCGATTTGCTGCGTGAGCGTAGCAACATTCTACCTATGTATGAAACCAGGAGTTACAGCTAGATTTTTCCGCCCCGATCAGCTATCGACGTGCACGTGCGGGCGCTGCGAACGACGCGGGATGGCCCGGCGCAGGATCTCCCGGGTCACCGGCGCGACCTCGCCCTCACCGAAGAACACGAACCGCACCAGATTGGCGAGCGGGTTCCCCTCGGTCCATTCGAAGTAGACGTGCGGGCACTCCCCGGTCCGGTCCCGGATGGCGATCAGGATGGACGCGATGCAGTTCGGCACGGCCGCGGCCTCGACGGTGAGGATGTGATAGTCCTCCACGTCCACCTCGGTCACGTGCAGCGTGGTGCTGAACTCCGAGGGGTCCTTCACGATGACCTCGAGGAAGAGGATGGGCTCACTGTCGGGAATGTGGCTCTCCCGGCGCTGGTCGGCCTCCTTCTCCCGGTACTCCTCGGGCGAGCGCCCGTCGGTGATGTCGTGGGTGACGATGCGGATCTCGCCGCGCTCGGCCAGCTGGTCGATCACCGCGCAGGCCTTCTCGTCGAAGATCACCTCGACGGCCCGCAGCTCGAACGCCCGGCGGATGCGCGAGGCGAACGACACCACGAGAGTCGCCAGCACGAACAGGATGGCCAGGTGCAGACCTTCCGGCTTCTCGATGATGTTGTCGATGGTGGTGTACACGAAGATCAGCGACACCACCCCGAACCCCAGCACCCGCGAGTACTGCTGCTTGCGCCACGCCGAAATGGTCACGGCCACCGCCGCGGAGGTGATCAGCACGAGCACACCGGTCGCGTACGCCGCGCCCTGCTGGTCCACGCTGGCGTCGAAGTACCAGGTGATCCCGAAGGCGATGAGCGCGAAAACCAGGGTCAGCGGGCGGATCTGACGCGCCCACTCGGGAGCCATGCCGAAGCGCGGGAGGTAGCGCGGGACCAGGTTCAGCAGGCCCGCCATGGCCGACGCGCCCGCGAACCACAGGATCGCGATGGTGCTGATGTCGTAGACGGTGCCGAACGCGTTGCCCAGATGCTCGTGCGCCAGATACGCGAGCGCCCGCCCGTTGGCCTGCCCGCCCTCCTGGAACTCCTTCTCCGGAATCAGGATGGTGGTGATGAAGCTGGTGACGATGAGGAACCCGCTCATGATGAGCGCGGCCGTGGTCAGCAGCTTGCGGGTGCCGATGATGCGGGTGCGCGGGAATTCCTTGGGGTCGGCCGGATTGCCCTTGATCTGCGGCATGACCGCGACGCCGGTCTCGAAACCGGACAGACCCAGCGCGAGCTTGGGGAACACCAGCAGCGCGACGCCGATCATCGCGAAGATATTGCCGTGCTTGGCCGTCAGCAGATGCGACCAGTCGGTCACCAGATGCGGGGCCTCCAGCACCTTCACGATGCCGACCACGGCCACCACCAGGTTCAGCGACAAATACACGCCGACCAGTCCGACCGCGATGCCGATCGCCTCGCTGAACCCCTTGAGGAACACCGCCGCCAGCAACGCCAGCAGGACCAGGGTGATGGTCATGTTCTGGTCGGCCAGCCACTCGGGCATGTACGGGTTCTCGACGATGTGCGCCGCGCCGTCCGCGGCCGACAGCGTCATGGTGATGGTGAAGTCGGTGGCCGCGAAGCCCAGCAGCACCAGGATGAAGATCTTGCCCCACCAGTTGGGCAGGAACTTGGCGAACATGGCGATCGAGCCGCCGCCGTCGAAACTCTCCCTGGCGACCCGCCGGTACACCGGCAGCGCGCCCAGCAGGGTGAGCGCGACCAGCACGATCGTCGCGAGCGGGGACAGCACCCCCGCGGCCAGCGCCGCGATGCCCGGCTGATATCCGAGTGTCGAGAAGTAGTCGACACCGGTCAGGCACATGACCTTCCACCAGGAGTGCTGATGCTCCTTGGGCGGCTTCTTGGCCATCGGGCCCGGAATCTGCGAGTAGTGCTCCCCCGCGTCTTCCAATAGCCAATTCGCGAAACGCGAGCGCGGCCGTACGTCGGTCGTGGTCAAGGAGTCCTCCCCGGAACGCTGCGGTCCGGTTTTCCCGTAAATATTCCGAAATGACGTGATGAATGTACTCACGGCGAACCGGGCACGGTCAGAGCCCGCGCCGTGAGTCGATCAGGGGAATGTGCTAGCCGAGATAGGCCGCGATGGCGTCGGCGATGGCCCGCGCGAATCGGGCACGGCCGTCCGGGGATTCGATGAGGGCGGCATCGCCGGGATCTCGCATATTGCCGCATTCGACGAGGGCCGTCGGCCGCTCGGAGAAGTTCAGCCCGGCCAGATCGGGCCGCGGGTTCATGCCGTCGGAGCCGACGTAGGTCGAGGGCGTGAAGCCCGCCCCGGACAGGGTGTCGCGCAGCCGGGTGGCCAGCTGCACCGACGGCCCGGACTGCGCGTCGTTGAGCGCGGGCGAGGAGTAGGCGACATGGAAGCCGTGCGCCCCGGCGGGCGCGCCGTCGGCGTGGATCGACACCACGGCCGCCGCGCCGACCCGATTGCCGAGGGTGCCGCGGTCGTTCACACACGGGCCGACGCCGGTGTCGCTGTCGCGGCTCATGATCACCTGGAAGCCGCGGGCGGTGAGCTGATCGCGCACCAGCTGGGCCTCCGCCCAATTGAATTCGTGCTCGGTGTAGCCGTCGTCACCGCTGGTACCGGTGGTGTTGCAGGGCTTCATGCCGCCGCGCCCGTCGGGCACCTTGGCATTGATCTCGTCGGCGTGGGCCGCACCGCCGCCATTGTGGCCGGGGTCGATCACCACGGTCCGGTTGGCGATCGGAAAGATCGGGAGGGCAGGCAGATCCGCTTTCGCGGGGGCGTCCTGCGCCGGGCGCGACTGCGAGACCGGGACGGCTTGGCTCTGCACGCAGCCCGCGAGCAGCAGCGCGCCGCAGAGTGCCGCCATGGACTTCCAGTGTCGGTGTCGCACGCTTCGACGATAACGGTTGAATCACGAACCCGTGAGTCAGTGTTCGAGTTTGCGCAGGATCTCGTGGAGGGTCCGCAGGTCGGCCGGGGTGAGCCCGGCCAATTCCGCGGGCGCGGGGTCGGGTGTGGCGAGCGCGTCGGCCACCACCCGCTCGCCGGCGTCGGTGAGCGAGATCAGCTTGCTGCGCCGGTTGGTCGGGTCGATCTCGCGGGTCACCAGTCCGCGTTCCTCGAGGTCGTTGACCACGACGGTGGTGGCCGGCGCGTCCATGGCGGCCGCGCGTGCCAGGTCCTTGGCGCTGAGCGGTCCGGGCCGCAGCCGCCGCAATACCCGGATCCGGCTGAAGGGCATGCCGGTTCGCTCGGTCACCGCGCGCTTCCAGCCGTCGCGGGTGTCCATCACCAGGTGGGTGAGCTGCCGCCAGACCTGGTCCGTGGTGGGCGTGTCATCCGGCATGAACGGGGACCTTCTGTTCCAGCAGGGGCGCGATCCGATCTCGCGAACGGTACGCCCAGTCGGTATTGGCGGCGACGCCGAGCGCGGTGACGGCCACGGCGAATCCGCTGATGGTCCACCACAATCCCGCGCCGGTGAGCGCACCACACAGTGCCACACCGAGACTCACGCCGACCTGACGGCTGGTGGAGGCCACCGCCGCGGCGGCCCCGGCCCGATCGAGCGGCATGCCGCTGACCGCGGTGGTGGTGATGGGCGCGTTGACCATGCCGAATCCGATGCCGAACAGCGTGAACGTGACGACCAGCTGCCAGATCGGGGTGTCGGCGCGCAGCAGGGTGAGCAGGACCGCGGCCACGCCCATCAGGGATCCGGAGGCCAGCAGTGACGGCCGGGTGCCGTAGCGGCCCACCAGTCGTCCCGACAGCGGCGAGAAGAACAGCATGCCCAGCGCCATCGGCAGGTACAGCAGGCCGGTGTGCACGGCCGAGAAGTGCCGCGCCCCTTGCAGATACATCGACATGCTGAACAGGAACGCGCCCAGCGCGGCGAACGAGCAGACCGCGATCACGGTGGCCGAGGAGAACGGGAAGCTGCGGAAGAAGCGAAGGTCGATGAACGGCGAGCGGTGCCGCGACTCGTGCCACAGGAATCCGGCCAGTGCCGCCGCCGCGATCACGAAGACCGCGGGCTTGCCCTCGATCAGCCCGAACACCAGGGTGAACAGCACGGCGATCGCGAGCATCTGCCCGATCGGATCCATGCCGCGCGGATTCGCCGACTTCGACTCGGGCACGAAGATCGTGGTGAGCGCGAAGGCCACCGCCACGATCGGCAGATTGATCCAGAACACCGACTGCCAGCCCAGACTGTCGATGAGCACGCCGCCGACCATGGGCCCGAGCGCGGTCGAGATGCCGACCACCGCGCCCCACACCCCGACCGCCCGCGCCCGCTCCATCCGTCCGGTGAAGGTGGTCGTAATGATCGACATGGCAACGGGATTCAGCATGGACCCGCCGACGGCCTGCACGAACCGCGCGCCGATGAGGACCTCGATGCTGGGCGCCAAGCTGCACAGCAGCGATCCGGCCGCGAAGGTGAGCAGCCCGATCCGGAACACCCGCTTGCGCCCGAACCGGTCCGCCGCCGCGCCCGAGAGCATGAGCAGGCTGGCCAGCGTCAGCGTGTAGACGTCGACGATCCACTGCAACCGCGACAGCGGCGCGCCGAGATCATCGCGAATGGTGGGGATGGCGACATTCACGATCGTCGCGTCCATGGACGAGATCAGCAGGCTCAGGCAGCAGGTGACCAGGATGATCTTCTTACGCCGCTCGTCGAGCTCCTCGACAGTTGTAAGCACACAATCATTGTGTGTTCACAACTGTTCCGGATGCAAGGTCGCACACAGTGGCCCCGATCACACCCGATCACCCGCACCGAGCGGACACTCGACACCCCGCCCTGCTGAAACTGTGGAATCCCGGCGTCTTCGTCGACCTCAGCACACTGCCCGCCGCGAGCCGATCCCAACTGATCGGCTCCGGCATCTTCGTCTGGTGCGACGACCCGACGGCCATGACCCCGGACGAGATCACCGCTCCCCTGTCCGAACGCCTGGCGATCATGGCCGGAAAGCTGCGCGGGCAGTAGTGCCGACTCCGCTTGTCAGTGTTTGGGATTTACCTCGGGCAGCAGGGCCGACCACGCCGCGAGCACGTCCTCGGTCTGTTGTTCGGGCGTGCCGTAGGTGTGGGCGGCCACAGTGAAACCGGGGCCGAAGGAGACCGACGACACCTCCGGGTCGCCGACATCGGCCCAGCCCCACTTGGTTCCGTAGACCTGGGGCAGTCGAGCGGTGCCCCAGTCCTGGCGGGTGCCGTCGACAGCGCGGTCGGCGGGCTGTTCCATCCACGCCAGGATGGGGCTGTCGGGTTCGTCGCGGATCTTGGCGGCGAGGAAGTCGGCCACGTCGGCGGTGCTGGTGGTCGAGAATTCCCAGTCGCCCCGGCTGTGGGTGGAGCGGAGGTGGTACTCGGCGGCCTCGGCGTCGATGGCGTAGGGGTATTTGGCTTCGATCCGGTCGGCGGCGCCGTCGTCGGATTTGCGGATCATGCGTTCGCTCAGGTCGCGGTCCTCGGCGGAGCCGTCGCCGTGTTTGAGGGCGTAGTCGGCGAGGTAGAGCTTGGCGAGGGACAGTGCCGCGCGTTCCTCGTGCTGGTTGGCGGTGCCCCAGCCCGCTCCGGGGACCAGGGTGCGCACCGAGAGCGAGGTGCGGGGCGGGACGCGGGACGGGTCGAAGGCGCCGGGGTCGAGCGCGGGTTGCGCGCTCGCGGCTCCGCCGGCGCAGACGCCCAGTGCCAGTCCGACTCCGGCCGCCACGGTCTCGACCACCCCTGCCCGCCTGCCCATCGCCCACCTCCGCGTCGCGTTGTACCCGGTGTCACCTTGCTCCGCGGAGCTGGGCGGATGCTCACGACACGCCGATGACGGTCAGACCGTGAGCAGGGTGCGGCCCAGCGCGGCGCGCGATCCGATGGCGGTGTGCGCCGCGGCTGCCTGGTCGAGTGGGAAGGTCTGGCCGATCACGACTTCCAGGCGTCGGGCGGCGACTTCGGCGTGCGCGCGCTGGTGCAGCGCGAGCCAGTCGGTGTCGGGGGTGGTGAGCTCGAACAGCGTCACGACGGTGACCCGCTGGGCCGCAGCGGCTTCCGCGTCCACCGCGGCGAAGCCACCGGCGGCATTGCCGTAGGCGATGAGCAGGCCGCCCGGTGCGACGGCGGCCAGTGCGTCGCGGCCGATCTGGCCGCCCGCGCCGTCGAGGACCACCACGACGCCGCCGGTGCGTTCGCGCACCCGCTCGGCCCAGCCGGGCTCGGAGTAGTCGATCACCTCGTGCGCGCCGAGTCGTTGCGCCAGCGCGAGTTTCGCCTCACCGCGGGCGGCGGCGATCACCCGGGCTCCGGCGGTGCGGGCCAATTGGACCAGCAGCGTGCCCAATCCGCCCGCGGCGGCGGTGACCAGCACCCACTGCCCCGGTTCGATGGCGGCCCGGTCCGCGATGGCGAGCACGGTGCGGCCGTCGTGGACCAGGGCGGCGGCCTGCTCGAAACTCAACTCCGCGGGTATGGCCGCGAGAGTGTCGGCCTTGGCCAGGGCCAGTTCGGCGTAGCCGCCGATGGGCAGGCCGCCGCCGACGCCGCTGGCCGCGGTGGGGGTGGCCACCCGCTTGCCCACCCACGCGGCGTCGACATCGGGGCCGACGGATTCGACGGTGCCGGTGACCGCGCCGCCGGGGACGAACGGCGGTTCGGCCGGGAAGTACTCACGCGCTACGCCGCTGCGCAGCATCGTGTCCAGGAACATGACGTCGGCGGCGGCGACCCGCACCACCACTTCGCCGGGTCCGGCGACGGGGTCGGGCACCTCGCCGACCTTCAGCACCTCGGGCCCGCCGAACTCTTCGACCTGCACTGCACGCATCTCGTTGCCTCCCTCTCGCTTCCGACGACCGCTTCGACCGGTCGTCGCCGCACCCAGCATCGAACCTCGACATATATTGAGGTCAAGGCCGGGCGGCGAACATTCACTCCCGGCGAACACGGGAGATCCGCTGCCGAGACAAGCCGCATGCCCTGACCCGCCCGGCAATTGCTCGGCGAACTGCTGCGCAAGGAATACGACCCCGGAGACACGCCGCGGAACAAGGCACACTCGGCGCGGGCGCGCTGATCGGGGTGACGGTGGCCGACCTGTGGGGGCGGGCGCTGTTGAAGCGCGCGTTCCACGTCGGTCTCGGCGCGCTCGCGGCGGCGCTGCCCGGCTGCGCCGACGGGAATTCGACGACGTCGACATGACCTGCGCCGTCGATCCGCTGTCCCAGCGGGTGGGACGGATGTTTGCCCGTGGGTACGCGCTCGGGTAGCGCCGCTGACCGGGGGCGCTTATGCTGCGTCCGGCAGAACCGAATCCGCTTGGCGGTCCGGGCATTTGGCACGGCATTTCGCGAGGCGGGCGCGGTCGGGGGCATCGGGGTGTCCGCCCTGGTGGACGTAGTTCGGAAGTGCGGAGCGTGTCGGAATCAGTCAATCCGCCGAACGGGGAACAGCACACCGTTCGGAGTCAGCGCCCGCCGTATGCGACGACGGCCGTCTCACTGGTAGCCACCGCGATCGTGGTGGCGGTCGCAGTCCTACTGTCCCCCACTGGATTCCGGATACCACTGGCCATCGGGGCGAGTGTGGCGGCGTTGTTGCTGACCGGCGCGCTCACCGCGGCCGCCTACTACCGGGACCGGGTGCACGCGGTGCGCCGCGAGGCCCTGGCCTACACCGCGCAGGCCGATGCCCATGTGGCCGCGACCATGTCGGCCGCCCAGACGCGCATCACCGAATCCGAGGCCCGGGTGCACGACATCCGTGAACACGCCGCCGAACAGGCCCGCGCCGCCAAGGACAACGAGCACCGCCGGGCCGCGGCCATGGCGGCCTTCGCCGGGGCAGCGGGACGCATGCAGGCCATGAGCACCTCCATGCTGGCCGAGCTGCGCGAGATGGAACACCGCCATGCCGACCCCAAGGTGCTGGCCGACCTGCTCGAACTCGACCACCGCACCGCCCAGGCCGGACGACTGGCCGACAGCATCGCGGTGCTCAGCGGCGCCCGGTCCGGCCGTCGCTGGGCGAAACCCATTGCCATGGAGTCGATCCTGCGCGGGGCTATGGGCCGCGTCGCCGGATACCAGCGGGTGCGGCTGCGCGCGGTCACCGAGATCGCCGTCGCGGGCCACGCCGCCGAGGGCGTCATGCACGCGCTGGCCGAGCTGCTCGACAACGCCTGCAACTTCTCCCCGCCCACCACCGAGGTGCACGTCTACGCCGCCGAGGTCCCGGCGGGTGTGGTGATCACCATCGAGGACAGCGGCCTCGTCATGAGCGAATCCGCCCTCCGCAGAGCCGAATCCGCCGTGGCGGGCCCGCGCGCCGACACCGACCTCTCCTCCCTCTCCGGCACCCGGCTGGGTCTGGCCGTGGTCGGGCACCTGGCCCGCAAGCACGACCTGACCGTCAGCTATCGGCCCTCCGCCATCGGCGGCACCGCCGTCGTGGTGGTCATCCCCCGCGAACTGACCACCCGCCTGGAACGCCAGTCCGGCACCCTGTCCCGACTCACCCCGGTGGCGGCCGCCGACACCGCCGAGCCCCAGATCGCCCGCGTCCCAGCGCGGTCGGAGGACTCGGTGGCCGAACCCGCGTGGGCGGGCTCGGCGACCGCACCGCGACGCGGCCCCGAGCTCGCGACTCCCGACACTGCCGCCGACCGAGCGCGTGGAGCCGAATTCGCCGGATCGGCCCGCACCGGGTCCTTCGACCCGGCGAGCGGAGAACGACCCGAGCCCAGCTCGGCAGCACCCGATTCCTCCCCGGTGAACTACGCCGATCCCGCCAACTCGGCACGCACCGCGCCGACCGGTCCGGCACAGTTCCCCGCGAGCGGCAGCGGCCAGGGTCATCAGCAGGACGAATCCGGCTCGCACGCAGCGACTTCCAGTGGCCTGCCGAAGCGGCAGCGCGGCAGCACCCTGGCCGCCGTCCACCCGGAGGGCCTGGCCGTTCCGGCGGCCCCGCCCCCGCCGCGCCCCCCTGCCGCTCCGTCGTCGATGGCCGCATTCCAGCGTGCCGTCTCCGGCCGGGAGACCCCCGCCGACGCGGGATCCTCGCCGCTCACCAACCTCGATCCGCCCCCGGGCGGCCGCATCCCCACCGTCTCGACAGGGTCGGATCCGCTCAGCCTCGACGGTTCGAGCGACGCCTCCCTGCTGCCGAGGTCACTGATGGACGCGGTCCGGCGCGGAATCGATCTGCGCGACAACGCCACCGCGGCGTCGCATTCCGCCGGCCGGGCCGCACAGCTCCCGGACGGCGCGAGCGGTCGCGAACCCGGCACCGGCGCTCACCCTGCCCCTGCGAACCCCTGGGAGACCGATCGATGACACCGTCCGCCACACATCTGGGCTGGCTGTTGGAGCAGTTGCTGGTGCGCACGCCGCGGGCGCGGCACGCGCTGCTGCTGTCCGGGGACGGTTTGAAGATCTGTCATACGCCCGGGCTGGGGAACGACAGCGCCGATCAGCTGGCGGCGATCGCGGCCGGGATCCAGAGCCTGTCGCACGGGGCCTCGGTGGAGTTCGGGGACGGGCGCGGCGGCGTGCGGCAGTCGATGACCGAGTTCTACGGGGGCATCCTGTTCATCGTGGAAGCCGGGGTGGGCGCGCACATCGCGGTGGTCGCCACGGAGGACGCCGACGCCGGACTGGTCGGCCACAATATGCGCGAGCTGGTCGAGCAGCTCGGCGAGCATCTGGCCGCCGCCCCGCGAGTACCGGGGGCGAGCGTGCCGTGACCAGGCCAGACGAGGATCCGGATCGGCTGTACACGCTGACCGGCGGTCGCAGCCAACCGGATTCGGACGCCTTCGACCTGGTCACCCTGGTGGTCAGCGAGAGCGCTCCGGTGCGTGGCATGCAGTCCGAGCACGCCGCCATCCTCGATATGTGCCGCGCGCCGACCGCGGTGGTGGAGATCGCGGCCGAGCTACGCCTACCGGTGGGCATCACCGTCATCCTCCTGTCGGACCTGCTGCACGCGGGCAAGATCACGGTGCGTCATCCGGATCACGCGTCGCGGCAATGGAATTGGCTGCCCACTACCGACACGCTGGAAAAGGTGCTCGTTGGACTCCGCAAACTCTGACCTCCGCCCCACCCGGGCCGAGGCTCCGCTGCCCGCCGACGCCCGGCAGGGCCTGAAGATCGTCATCGTCGGCGGCTTCGGCGTCGGCAAGACCACCATGGTGCGCTCGATCAGCGAGATCCGCCCGCTCGACACCGAGGCCACCATGACCCAGCTCGGCCAGGACGTCGATGACCCGGCCGGGATACCCGGAAAGTCCACCACCACGGTGGCTTTCGACTTCGGCCGCATCACCATCGACAACGAGCACGTGCTCTACCTCTTCGGCGCGCCCGGCCAGGAACGCTTCTGGTTCCTGTGGGACCGACTGTTCACGGGCGCGCTGGGCGCGATCGTGCTGGTGGATCAGCGCCGGATCGCCGACTCCTGGTACGCCATCGACCGGCTCGAACATCAGGGCACGCCGTTCATCGTGGCCTGCAACAGCTTCGGGCCCGGACCGACCATGGCGGAGGTGCGGGAGGCGCTGGATCTGGGCCCGCACATTCCGCTGGTCGAATGCGATGCCCGCCTGCGCGATTCGTGCAAGAACGTCCTGATCACCCTGGTCGAGTACCTCTACCACCCGGAGACCGTCTCATGACCTCGCCCGCGCAGGGCAGCTGCCCGGTGCCCCACGCCACCGCGGTGGTGCCGCTGAGCGGCCCCCGCTTCCACACCGACCGCAACTCCCTCTACCGCGAGATCCGACGCGACCACGGCCCGGTCGCCGCCGTCGAACTGATCGGCGGGATCCCGGCCTGGCTGGTGCTCGGCTACCGGGAGATGCACCAGGTCACCAGCTCGCCCGAACTGTTCCCGCGCGACGTGAGCCTGTGGAACCAGTGGCCCAACATTCCCCCGGACTGGCCGCTGCTGCCCATGGTCGGCACACCCATGCCCTCGATCTACTTCACCGCGGGCGCCGAGCACCGCCGCCACCTGGCCATGGTGGAACCGGCGCTGGAATCGGTGGACAACTTCGAATTGCGCAGGGTGGCCGAGGGTTTGGCCGATCAGCTGATCGACGCCTTCTGCGGGCGCGGCACCGCCGACCTGGTCGCCGACTTCGCCGAACCGCTGCCGGTGCTGGTGCTCGCCGGACTCCTGGGCATCCCCGAGGTCGAGGGCCCCGGGCTGGCGCGCGCTATGAAGGTGATGGCCGACGGCGGCGCCGACGCCCAGACCGCGCACCTGCAGTTCATGCAGTACATGCAGCACCTGCTGGCCATGAAGAAGGCCGTGCCCGGCGACGACCTGGTCTCGCGCATGCTCGCGCAGCCGGGGCAGTTCACCGACGAGGAATACGTCAACGATCTGATGGCCGTGACCGCCGCCGGGCATCTGCCCACCGCGGACTGGCTGATCAACTCGGTGCGGCTGATGCTCACCGACGACCGGTTCGCGGCCGCGCTCGGCGGTGGCCGGCGCAGCGTGGACCAGGCCATGAACGAGGTGCTGTGGGAGGACTCCCCCAACTCGATCCTGGCCGGTCGCTGGGCCGCCCGCGACACCCGGCTGGCCGACACCCAGATTCGCGCCGGTGACCTGGTGCTGCTCGGGCTGGCCGCCGCGAACACCGATCCGCATGTGCGCCAATCGGTCGGCGACGGCATCAACAGCGGCAACAACGCCCACTTCGCGTTCAGTCACGGCGAGTACCGGTGCCCGTTCCCGGCGCAGCAGATCGCGGAGACGGTGGCGCGCACCGGTATCGAGGTGCTGCTGGACCGGCTGCCCGACATCGATCTGGCGGTGCCCGCGGCGAGCCTGGTGCGCCGGCCCTCCCCGTTCCTGTGCGGAATGACTTCTCTGCCCGTTGTTTTCACACCTGTTCGCGCTCTCGGAGGTTTCCAGTGAGTTCCCCCTGCCCGCATGCCATCGCCATCGATCCGATGGTCGGCGATCTCGCCGGTGAGACCACCCGTCTGCGCGCCGCGGGGCCGATCACCCGCATCGACCTGCTGGGCGCGCCCGCCTGGACCATCACCGATCACACCGTCGCGCGGCAGCTGCTCACCGACGCCCGGCTGGTCAAGGACATCAACGCCTGGAAGCTGTTCAGCGAGGGCGTGATCACCCGGCAATGGCCGCTGATCGGCATGATCGACGCCGGGCGGTCCATGTTCACCGTGGACGGCCCCGAACACCGCCGCCTGCGCATCAAGACCACCCAGGCGCTGACCCCGCGCCGCCTCGAAGAGCTGCGCCCCACCGTCGAACGGCTCACCAAGGAACTGCTCGACGACCTCGACGCGGCGGGCGGCGAGGGCGCGGTGGTCGACCTCAAGCAGGTCTTCGCCTACCCGCTGCCCATGCGCGTGATCTCCGAGCTGATGGGCGTGCCGCGCGAGGACCACCCCATGCTGCTGGACTGGTACAAGAAGTTCTTCTCCATGATGACCCCGCAGGACGAGCGGCTGCGGGTCATCGACGATATGGACGTCTACTTCACCGAGATGGTCCGCCGCAAGACCGCCACCCCCACCGACGATCTCACCAGCGCGCTCATCCTGGCCGACGAGGGCGGTGAGCCGCTCACCGAGGAGGAGGTGGTCGGCAACCTCGAGGCGCTGGTCGCCGCCGGGCACGAGACCACCGTCAGCCTGATCCTGAACACGGTGCGCGCCTTGCTGGCCCGGCCCGAGCAGCTGGCCCGGGTGCGGTCGGGGGAAGTGGAGTGGAAGCAGGTCATCGAGGAGTCGCTGCGCTTCGACGGCCCGGTCACCCACCTGCTGATGCGGTTCGCCACCGAAGACGTCACGGTCGGCGACACCGTGATCGAGAAGGGCGAGGGAGTGGTCATGTCGTACCGCGCGATCGGACGCGACACCGGCGTATTCGGTGGCGACGCCGACGAATTCGACATCACCCGGCCGACCGCGCACCGCAATATCTCCTTCGGCTACGGCCCGCACATCTGCCCCGGCGCGGCGCTGGCGCGGCTGGAGGCGGCCATCGCGCTGCCCGCGCTGTTCGACCGGTTCCCGGCGCTGCGGCTGGCCGGCGCGGATTCGGACATCGTGAACCTTCCGGTCATGACGCAGAACGACATCGCGGCGCTGCCGCTGCACCTGGTCTGACCGTCGCGCACGCGCCGGACCCTGTTTCCGGCGCGTGCGGCCGTGTCCGCC